>NZ_KZ851835.1:0-14153 GCF_003336745.1 Thermus caldifontis
GACCCTTACCCTTTAGTGCTGATAAGCGTGAGGTCGGTGGTTCAAGTCCACCATCGCCCACCAGCTCCAGGACACAAAACTTCCCCCCTCGGTAGCGAGGGGGGAAACCCTTTTGAGGGCTTATGGGTCAGGCTTGGGGTCTATTTCGCGACGGTTTTAGGAGTTCTTCCAGGTCCAGCACGTACCCCCGCCACTTCTCCTCCAGCAGGTGCCGGTAAACGTTCAGGGTGATGGTGGGGGTGGCGTGGCCCAGGCGCTTGCTCACCACCTCCAGGGGCACCCCCCGGGAGAGGGCCAGGGTGGCCCAGGTGTGCCGGAAGTCATGGACCCTGACCCGCCCAAGCCCGCCCGTTCTGCCAGGCGGCGGAGGTAGGGGTTGGAGGTGCCCTGGTCCAGGATGCCGTTCCCGTCCGCATCCGGGAAGGCCAGGAGGCGGCAGGCTTCACCAGGGCTCCCCTCGAGGCGAAACGCTACCCCCTCCTTGGGCAGGACCAGCGCCTGGCAACCCCCATGGGAGCAGGTTTCCAGGGTCACCCTGGCCTCCGGCCACCGTACCACCCGAACCTCGGCGTGGGCTGCGGCACCTCCTGCCACCTACGCCACCTGGCAGGTTCCAGGAATCCCTCCCGAGCCCGACTGAATCCGCAAGGGGGCCTAGTCTTGGATAGGGTTGGGGGAGAGCCAAAGGCCCTTCCTTGAGCCGCACCTCCAGCCACACCGGACGAGGCGCCCGGATAGGGGCCATCCCCGTGGGCCTCTGGAGGCACAACCGCTGGAGGGGTGGGAGGCCTATGGTATGAGGCTCCTGACTACGTGGACCTCGGGTCACCTCTGTGTGGCCAAGAAACCCGCCAGCCGATCCATTTGAGCACCGGCTTTGTCGCAATCCCCTTACGGGGAAGCATCTCTTGCAACAAATCATCCGGGCCATGGTGCCCCCCGGGGACGACAAGACGTCGCAATCCCCTTACGGGGAAGCATCTCTTGCAACCTGGTTGTCCTTGCAAGCCGCCACACGGGCAGGGAAATCAGGAGGTCGCAATCCCCTTACGGGGAAGCATCTCTTGCAACGGTACGCGGAGGTCCGCCCCCTCGAGGACGACGATGTGTCGCAATCCCCTTACGGGGAAGCATCTCTTGCAACCCCGTGTATTTAGCACGGGCAGTCCAGGGACTTCCCGTAAAGTCGCAATCCCCTTACGGGGAAGCATCTCTTGCAACCTAGGAGAGGTTATGAAGCACTGGAACCTGAAGCGGGACGTCCTGTGTCGCAATCCCCTTACGGGGAAGCATCTCTTGCAACATAGACGGGCAAGTGATCCGTCTTTCTGGGCACCCCCTGGCGTCGCAATCCCCTTACGGGGAAGCATCTCTTGCAACTGTACCCCCCTAAGAACACCGTCCCAGACAATGCTCCCAGAGGGGGGGTTTGTGAGAAGCATGAAGCTTGGAATATGCATATGGCGAATAAAGGGGGTTTTGCGGACTTTGCTTCGTAGCGAAGCCACTGGAGGAAGGGTAGATGAAAAGGGAAAACCGCATATTTCCCTTGCGCAAGCGGAAAACTGGCTTTCAAGGTCCCCGTCCGGCCTTCCGGACAACCGCATTATAGCACTTCACTGCGATGGTGAACCAAGTCAAAGGGAGGTGCCAGAGGTTTTGTGCTGCACGCACGCTCCAATCGTTACGTGATTCGCAGTAATCTTGGCAGCCAAAATATCGCAACACCAGGCGAACGCTAAAGAGCCGGTCGGATAAGCGTGAGGTCGGTGGTTCAAGTCCACCATCCTCGAAGGCCAGCCCAGGTAAAGGCATCACCCAGGAGACAGGTGGTTTGGGCGGTAAGGGGGTACTGGGCTTGGGTGGGAAGGGTGCGCATGGCTAGGTTCCGGGGTCCGGGAGGCCCAGGCCCTGGGGCTTGGCGGAGGTGAAGGCCTGGATGGGAAGGTGTACGTCAACCACCTGGGTGCCCTGCCGGTGGGAACCACCCCCCGGCTTCCCGAGGAACGGCTCGGCGCCTCGAGGCGATGGGTTGAGGAAGCGGGAAGCCCTGGGCTAAGCGGTCCCCCCATGCTCCGCTTCTTTCCGCCGGGTAAATGACCTGGATGCTTTGCCAGGCCCGAGAGAGGGGATTTAGGGGCTTTGGCCCTAGACGGGAGGTAAGGAGGGCGTATAGCCTGGAGAACATGTACGAGGGGAAGATCCTCTACGAAGGCCTAACTTTTGATGACGTGCTCCTCCTCCCTGGGTATTCGGAGGTGCTACCCCGGGAGGTTTCGGTGAGGACCAGGCTTACCCGGAAGCTTTACCTCAACATCCCCATCCTCTCCGCCGCCATGGACACGGTGACCGAGGCGGAGATGGCCATCGCCATGGCCCGGGAAGGGGGGCTTGGGGTGATCCACAAGAACCTGAGCATTGAGGCCCAGGCGGGAATGGTGCGCAAGGTAAAGCGCTCCGAGGCGGGGATGATCCAGGACCCCGTCACCCTGCCGCCCACGGCCACCCTCGAGGACGCTGAGCGCCTCATGCGGGAGTACCGCATCGGGGGGCTTCCCGTGGTGGACCTCTACGGGAAGCTTTTAGGCCTGGTGACCAACCGCGACCTGCGCTTTGAGCGCAACCTGAAGCGGCCCGTCACCGAGGTCATGACCCCTTTGGAACGCTTGATCACCGCTCCGCCTGGCACCACCCTGGAGGAGGCGGAGGAGATCCTGCGCAAGCACAAGGTGGAAAAGCTTCCCCTGGTGGACGAAGCGGGGAGGCTCAAGGGGCTTCTTACCCTAAAGGACATTGTGAAGCGCAAGCAGTACCCCAACGCCGCCAAGGACCCCCTGGGCCGGTTATTGGTGGGGGCGGCGGTGGGGGCGAGCCGGGACCTTCCGGAAAGGGCCGCCGCTTTGGTGGAGGCGGGGGTGGACGTCCTGGTCCTGGACTCGGCTCACGGCCACTCCAAGGGGATTCTGGAGGCCCTCACCTACCTGAAGGAAACCTTCGGGGAGAAGGTGGAGATCATTGCCGGCAACGTGGCCACCCGGGAAGGGGCCCGGGCCCTGGCGGAGCGGGGCGCGGATGCGGTGAAGGTGGGCATCGGCCCCGGCTCCATCTGCACCACCCGGGTGGTGACCGGGGTGGGGGTGCCGCAGATCTCCGCCATCCTCGAGGCGGTGGCGGGGGTAGCCGACCTGGATGTGCCCATCATCGCCGATGGGGGGGTCAAGTACACGGGGGATGTGGCCAAGGCCCTGGCCGCCGGGGCCCACACGGTGATGCTGGGGAGCATGCTGGCGGGCACGGACGAGGCCCCGGGGGAGGAGGTTTTGAAGGATGGGCGCCGCTACAAGCTCTACCGGGGCATGGGCTCCTTGGGAGCCATGAGGCAGGGCTCCGCCGACCGCTACTTCCAGGAGCCGGGCAGGGGAGGGGAGACCGAGGCCAAGAAGCTGGTGCCTGAAGGGATCGAGGGCATGGTGCCCTATAAGGGCCCCGTGGCCGACGTCCTCTACCAGATCGTGGGGGGCTTGAGGAGCGCCATGGGCTATGTGGGGGCCCCGGACATAGAAACCTTCCGGCAAAAAGCCCGCTTCGTGCGCATGACCATGGCGGGCCTAATAGAGAGCCACCCCCACGACGTGGTGGTCATCAAGGAGGCTCCCAACTACTCCCGGTGACGACTCCCCGCTCTGAAGAGCGGGGCTACAAGGTACGGGCTACGCCCGTGACCTCGGTTCTAGGTAGTACTACCTATCCCCGCAGGGCTAACTTGGAAACCGGGGGATTATAGCTCCCCCACTCCCCCTCTTTTTTCTAAGGCCCTCCTGCCCTGGCAGGGGGCCCGGCAAAGCCTTCCTCTAAGCTCCGTGGGGGCGGAAGCAGAGCGAACGGGGCTCCGCCAGGCTTAACCTGCGCGCTTGGGCCCACTAGGGACTAGTCTCCGAAGAGTTTCTCAAAGGCCTCCCCCCCTCCCTTCTTGCGGGCCAGGCGGTAGGTGCCTTCTTTCTCCTCCAGCATGCCTTCCGCCACCAGGGCCTTCAGGGTGTCCTCCAGCTCCTTTTTGGAGAAGGCTTCCCCCTCTTCGTCCAGATAGCGCTGGATCTCCTTGAAGCTGGCATAACGCAGAGCCTCCACCGCCCGCATGACCCAACCCTTCCGGTCCATGCCACCATCCTACTTCCCTTGGGGTGGCATCCTGGGGCTATGGACCCTTACCGGGAGTACCAGGATTACGTGGTGGCCTCGAGGCTCCTTTTGGCCCTGGGCCTTTCCCGGGAGGTTCTTTCCCTGGGCCAGTATGCCCGCCTAAGGCTTCGCCGGAGGGAGCTGGTTCGGCAAAGCCGGTTGTCCCAGCTGGAAAGCCTGGACGAACGCCTCCGCTACGGCTTCTGGAGCAACCCTTTGAGGCTAAAGGAGTTCCTCAAACGCACCGCCCACGCTCCTTACTGGGCCTCCCCTCTGGCCTTTGAAGCCCTGCTCTTCCCCGAGGAGCAGGCCCGCCTTGCCTACCCCGGGCAGGCGGGGGAGTACTACCTGGGCTGGCTCAGGTTGCCCCATCTTCTCATGGAACCCCTGGCCTTTGAGGAGGCGCTACGGGAACAGGAGGCCCGGGCCGAGGCCCTTCCTCTCTTCCTCAACGCCTTCCACCGAGTGCCTGGCCCCTGATGCGGCAGGTTTAGGCCTCTTCCTCCAAAAGGGGCAGGCGTACCCGGAAGAGGGTGCGGCCGGGCTGGCTTTCCACGGTGATCTCCCCCCCGTGAGCCTTGGCGATGGCCTGGGCGATGGCCAGGCCCAGGCCGGTTCCGCCCCCAGGCCCCCGGGCGAAGCGCTCAAAGAGGCGGGGAAGGAGTTCCTCGGGGATCCCCGGGCCATGGTCCTCCACCTCCAAAAGGGCGTTTTCCCCTTCCCGCCTGAGGCGCACCCGGATCCCTTCCCTTCCTGCGGCCCGGACCCCGTTGGCGATGAGGTTCCTGAGCATTTGCAGGAGCCGGTCCGGGTCCCCCAGGACCTCCAGGGCCTCCCCTTGGAAGGCCACCCCGTACTCCCGGGTGGCCTCCTCGGCTATGGTTTTGAGGTCCACGATATGGGGGTTCAAGGTGCGCTCCGCCTCCCCCCGGGCCAGGGAGAGGAGGTCCTCCACCAGGCGGCGCATCCTCTCCGCGGTGGCCCGGGCGGTGCTTAGGGCTTCGGAGTCCAAGGGGTTTCGGGAAAGCCGGTCCAGATGGCCCAAAAGAACCGTGAGGGGGGTCCTAAGCTCGTGGCTGGCCTCGGCCAGAAAGGCCCGTTCCTTTTCCTTGGCTTCCTTGAGGGCCAGAAGGAGGCCGTTCACCGCCTCCACCATCCGGCCGAACTCGTCCTTGGGGAGGTTCAGGGGTACGGGGTCCAGGCGCTCAGGGTTACGCCTGGCGATCTCCCTGGCGGCCTCCTCCAGGGGCCTGGCGGTGAGCCGGGCGGTGAGGTAGACCAAGGCCATGCCCAAGGGGAAGAGGAGGAAGAAGGCCTCGAGGAGGGCCCGCCTCAGGGCCCTTTGCGCCAGGTCTATGGGGGCGGTGTCCTGGGTGAGGGCGAGGAGGCCCAAGGGGGTGCGCACCAAGGCGGCGGCAAAGCCCCTTTGCCAGGTGACCCTGGGGGCCTCGCCCACCCCCTTTAGGGCCTCCGGGGGGAGGCGGTGGGCCTCCTGGGTGAGGACCAGGGCCTCCCCGTCCTCCGCATACAGGTGAAGGTAGACGCCCCCGGTGGTGAGGAGGGCCCCCGTCTGACCCTTGCGGTAGGCCTCCGCCGCCCGCTTGGCGTCCTCCAGGAGGGTGGCCTCGAGGTGGCCCCTAAGGGCCCGCTCCACCCCCTGCCCCGCCAGGTACAGGGCCCCCACCAAGAAGAGGAGCCAGAGGAGGCTGAAGGAGAGGAAAAGCCGAAGCCGGAAGGACATGGGGCCGGGCTAGGCTTCCTCCTCGCCCCTTCCCGGGCGGACCGCATACCCCAGGCCCCGCACCGTGCGCAGGTAGCCGTAGGCCCCGGCTTCCCTCAGCTTGGCCCGGAGGTTGGCCACGTGCACATCCAGCACGTTGGAATCCCGGCCCAGGGGCTTGCCCCAGATCTTTTCCTCGATCTCCTCCCGGGGGAAGACCCTCCCCGGGCGGCCCATGAGCAGGTGGAGAAGCTCAAACTCCTTGGGGGAAAGCCGCACCTCCTTTTCTCCAAAGAAAACCTGCCGCCTTCGGGGATAAAGCTCCAGCCGTCCCACGCTCAGGACCTCGCTGCCTTCCTTGTGCCTCAGCTGCACCTGGATGCGGGCCAGAAGCTCGGCGGGGTGGAAGGGCTTCACCAGGTAGTCGTCGGCCCCATCGGAAAGGAGGCCCACCTTGCGCTCCACGGCATCCTGGGCGGTGAGGACCAGGATGGGGGTGTCGTCGGTGGCCCGGATCCTCCGGGCCACCTCGGCCCCATCCAAGTCGGGGAGGCCCAGGTCCAGCACCACCAGGTCGGGCTTTCTCTCCCGGTGCTTCACCAGGCCCTCCATGCCGCTTTTGGCCCACTCCACGAAAAAGCCCGCTTCCTTGAGCTCCAGCTCCACCAGGCGGGCCACTTCCGCATCGTCCTCAATGAGCAGGATGCGCTTCATGGCCAAAGCCTTTCCGGAGGGGCGAGGCCATAGACCTCCTTGAGGAGCCTAAGCAGGCTCACCCGCTCCTTGTCCTGCAGGAGGACCACATCCCCGCGGTCGGCCACCCCGGGAAAGGTGCGGGGCTTCTCCCCTGGGAGCACCAAGAGGAGTTGCACCTCCTGGCCCAGCCTGGGAGGTACCGGGGCGGAGAGGGGGATCAGCCTCTTGCCCTCCACCCGCCAAGCCCCGTGCAGGATGCGCAGGTCCTGGGAGAAAAGCCTCAGCTCCGTGCCCGGGGGGAGACCAGGCCCCAGGAGGGGAGGAAGGGCGGCCGAAACCGTCCCCAGGAAAAGGAGAAGGAGGATCAGGGGACGCATCGTCTCCCATTCTACGCCGGGGGCTCAGCCCTTTGTGGGAGAGAGCTTAAGGGGCCTGAAGGTTTTTCGGGGAGGAGGAAGCCGGCGGAAACCACGTACTTAAGGGCGTCCTCCACGCTGATCTCCAGGGGGATGACCTCCTCTGAAGGCACTAGGATCACCATGCCGCTGGCGGGCACGGGACTGGTGGGCACCAAGACGGCGGTGTACCCTTCTGGCAGGGGAGGAAGGCGGCCGTTCACGGGCTGCACCACAAAACAAAGGGTGTATAGCCCTCGCCTGGGGTACTCTATGACCGCCGCCCGGCTGAACTTCACCTCCTGGTGGCCGAAGAGGGTGTGGGTGATCTGCTGCACCGCCTTGTAGATGTCCCGCACGATGGGGAAGAGGAGGAGGGAGCGCTCCAGGGAGACGATGAGCCTTCGGCCCAGGTAGTTTTCCGCCACGGTGCCCACCAGGTAGATGAGCACTCCAGCGAGAAGAAGACCTACAAAGGGCAGGAAGGGCTGGTAGGTGCGGGGCACCTCCAGGTCCAAAAGGCGCAGGAAGCTCTGGATATAGCCCCCGGAGTAGGTGTAGACCCAGGCCAGGAAGTACAGGGTGACCAGAAGGGGTAGGAGGGTGACCAGCCCGGTGAGGAACCGCTGGCGCAGGCGCATGACCCTTAGTTTACGGGAAAGGGGGATTAGCCATGCCCCCTAGGGACGAAACCAAGGCCCCCAACCGGGCTTGGCCCGGTTGGGGTGGCATGGCTAGCGCCCGTCCCCTCGGCTTCGGGCCAGTTCCCTAAGGCCCTGGATGTCCTTCAGCACGATCTTGCCGTAGCCGGAGCGGATGTAGCCCTCCCGGGTGAGCTCCCCGATCACCTTGGTCACGGTTTCCCGCACGCTCCCCACCGCGGCCGCCAGCTCGTCGTGGGTGGCGCGGAGGACCAGGCCCTCCGGTTCCTGGTGGGCCAAGGGGGTTTCCGCCAGCTCCAGGATAGCGGCGGCCATTCGGTTTTTGAGGCGCTGGGTGGCTAGGCGCTCGATGCGCCGGTAGGACTCGGAAAGGGCCTGGGCCAGGCTCTGGAGCACCTGGCGGACCTCCTCGGGGTGGGGTTCCTTGGGGAGGGGTTCGGCCACCACCTCGGTCACCGCCTCGGCGAAGTACGTCCGCTCCATACCTGCCAGGGCCTCTTCCCCGAAGTACCCCCCGGGGCGGACCAGGCGCAGGGTGAGGGCGTTGCCCTCCTCATCCACCGCCTCGAGGCGCACAAGGCCCTCGAGGACCCGGTAGACCCGATCCCGGGGCCCCGGCACCCCTGGGTACAGGATCACCTCGCCGGGCTTGAAGGTTACGGTTTCACGGGCCTGGGTCATGGCTGCCTCCTTGCCCCTAGGCTAGCACGCCCCTGTGGTTTTGTAAACCTGTGGGTTACAAAAATCCTTCCCGCCCTACCCCTTGTCCAGGGGCCTTTTGTGGGCTACGGGCAGAAGGCGGTCCGTGGCGATCTCGGGCTCCCTTCCCTCCCGCCTGGCCCTTTCCCTTTCCAGTTCGGTCCAGAAAAGGGCCATCTCCCAAAGGGCCTCAAGCCGCTCCTCCAGGGACAGGCTCTGCCACTCCCCCCGGTCGTCCAGGGGGGTTTCCAGGGAAAACCTGCGGGCGATGGGCCGGATTTTCATAGCTCCTCGAGGTCGCGTAGGTCTATGGGGCGGCCGAAAAAGGCCAAGGCATACCCCCCGATGACCAAAAACCTGGCCCCGGTTCCATGCAAGGCCCGGAGAAAATCCAGCATCTCAGGGGTCACCTTACGTTCTCCCTAAGCCACGCCAGGTAGGGCCCATGCCCCTCGGCGATGGGCAGGGCCAGGATCTCGGGCACGGTGTAGGGGTGAAGGGAAAGGACCCGCTCCTTAAGCCGGGGGAAGGCGAAGGTGGTGGTCTTGGCGATGAGGAGCACTTCCCGGTCCTCCACCACCTCCCCTTGCCAGCGGTAGACCGAGGTGAGGCCCGGCACCAGGTTCACGCAGGCGGCCAGGCCCTCCTCCACCAGGGTGCGGGCCAGGGTATGGCCCACCTCCTCGTTAGGGGCGGTGATCAGGACCACCTCTTCCATTACTGCTCCTCCTCCACGGCAAAGGCACTGGCCACCTCGTCGTCCTCGGGAAGGTTCATGATCTTAACCCCGGCGGTGGCCCGGGAGTACTGGCGGATCTCGGCCACGGGGGTGCGGATGGCCAGGCCCTTCTTGGAAAGGACCAAGAGATCCTCCGTGCCCCGCACCTTGAGGAGGGCGGCCAGGCGCCCCACCTTAAGGGACGTGGCATAGGTGATGACCCCCATTCCTCCACGGCCCTGCAAGGGGTACTCGGCCAGGGGGGTGCGCTTGCCGTAGCCCCGGGTGCTCACCGCCAGGAGGTCCACCATCTCCCCGGGCTTCACCGTCACCAGGGAAACCACCCGGTCCCCTGGCTTTTTGAAGCGGATCCCCGTCACCCCCTGGCTGTCCCGGCCCGTGGCCCTAACCTCCTCCAAGGGGAAGCGGATGGCCTGCCCCTCCTCCGTGGCCAGGATGGCCTCGTCCTCGGGGTCGGAAAGGGCCACCCCAATGAGCCGGTCCCCCTCCAGGAGCCGGATGGCGATGAGCCCTGCTGTACCCAGGTTCTGGTACTCCCTCAAGGCGGTGCGCTTCACCAAGCCCCGTTCCGTGGCGAAGACCAGGTGGCCCTCCCCCTCCAAGCCCCTCACGGAAAGCAAGGCGGCCACCTCTTCCTCTTCGGCCAGAGGGAGAAGGGTCTTCACGTGCACCCCCCGGGCCTGGCGGCCCATCTCCGGAAGGTCGTAGACCTTCAGGCGGTAGACCCGGCCCCGGTTGGTGAAGAGGAGGAGGTCCTCATGGGCCTGGGCCACGAAGACCTGGATGGCCTCGTCCTCCTCCTTGGTTTTGCCAGCGATAAGCCCTTTCCCGCCCCTTCCCTGGGCCCGGTAGCTCTCCAGGGGAAGGCGCTTTAGGAAGCCCTGGGCGGTGAGGGTGATGACCATGGGCTCATCCTCTATGAGGTCCTCGGGGTTGAAGCTCTCCTCAAACTCGGCGATCACCGTACGCCGGGCATCCCCGTACTTTTCCTTGACCCTTAGGAGGTCCCTCTTGACCTCAGCCCAAAGCCGCCCCTCCTCCTCGAGGATGGCCCTAAGCCGGGCGATCTCCTCCATGAGCTCCCGGTACTCCTCCAAGAGCTTTTCCCGCTCCAGGGCCACCAGGCGTTGCAGGCGCATGTCCAGGATGGCCTGGGCCTGGACCTCGCTGAGGCCAAAGCGCTCCATAAGCCCCCTTCGGGCCTCGCCCGCGTCCTGGGAAGCCCGGATCAAGGCGATGACCTCGTCGATGTGGTCCAGGGCGATGAGGAGGCCCTCCAACACGTGGGCCCTTTCCTCGGCCTTCTTGAGCTCAAATAGGCTTTTGCGCCGGATCACCTCCTTGCGGTGGTCCAGGTAGTGGCGCATGAGATCTAAGAGGGAAAGGACCTTGGGCTCCCCCTCCACGATGGCCAGGAGGTTCACCGTGAAGGAGGCCTGCAAGGAGGTGTGCTTGTAGAGCTGGTTCAGCACCACCTGGGGGCTTGCTCCCCGCTTGAGCTCGATGGCGATGCGCAGGCCCTGGCGGTCGGACTCGTCCCGGAGGGCCACGATGTCCTCCAGCTTCTTGGCCTTCACCAAGGCGGCGATCTGGGCGATGAGGCTGGCTTTGTTGACCTGGTAGGGAATCTCCGTAACCACCAGCATGGGCTTTTGGCCCTTCTCCTCGATGCGCACCTTGGCCCGTATTTTGAGGCTCCCCCGGCCCGTGGCGTAGGCCTCCTGGATGCCCTTGCGGGAGAGCTTGCCCCCGGTGGGGAAGTCGGGGCCGGGGAGGTGGCGCATGACCTCCTCGAGGGTGATCCCGGGGTTGTCGATCATGGCCACCAGGGCGTCCATCACCTCGCTGAGGTTGTGGGGGGGGAGGCTGGTGGCCATGCCCACGGCGATGCCGCTGGCCCCGTTCACCAGGAGGTTAGGGATGGCGGCGGGGAGGACCTCGGGCTCCTTGAGGGAGCCGTCGTAGTTGGGGCGGAAATCCACGGTTTCCTTGTCAATGTCCAAAAGCATCTCCGCCCCTAAGGGGGAAAGCCGGGCTTCCGTGTAGCGCTGGGCCGCCGGGGGATCCCCGTCGATGGAGCCGAAGTTTCCCTGGCCGTCCACGAGGGGGTAGCGCAGGTTCCAGGGCTGGGCCAGGCGGGCCAGGGCATCGTAGATGGCGGCGTCCCCGTGGGGGTGGTACTTGCCCATGACCTCGCCCACGATCTTGGCGCTTTTCACGTGCTTGCGGCCCGGGAGCACCCCCTCCTGGTAGGCGCCGAAAAGGATTCGTCTCTGGACCGGCTTAAGCCCGTCCCGCACGTCGGGCAGGGCCCGGTCCACGATGACGGACATGGCGTAGTTGATGAAGCTCTGCTTGAGTTCTTCTGTGATTTCTACAGGAATGACCGTCTCGGACATAGTCTTCCTCTCGGGCCAAAGCCTCTTTTCAGTATATCAGATGGGCCGGCCCTCCGGGGAAGGGATTCTAGGCCTGGCCCACCTCGGTCAGCCCGGCGGGGCTACCTCCAGGACCTCCGCCAAGTACACTAGGGCCAGTTTGTAGGAGAGGGGCCCGAACCCCGAGATGATGCCCCGGCAGGCAGGAGCGGTCACGGAGTGCTGGCGGTAGGGCTCGCGGGCATGGAGGTTGGAAAGGTGGACCTCCACCACGGGGAGGGGCTGGGCCCGGATGGCGTCCAGGAGGGCGTAGGAGTAGTGGGTGAGGGCCCCAGGGTTCAGGACGATGGCCAAAAACCCTTCCCGGTGGGCCTGTTGCACCCACTCTATCAGCTGGCCCTCGTAGTTGCTCTGGCGGAAGGCCACCCCCAGGCCCAGCTCCGCCCCCCAGGCCTCGCAGAGGGTTTCCAGTTCCTCCAGGGTGGTGCGCCCGTAGATCTCGGGCTCCCGCCCTCCCAGCAGGTTCAGGTTGGGTCCATTTAGGATCAGCACCATACGGGCTCCTTTTGCCCTAGGATACCCCGTATGCGGCGGCTGTGGTTGGTCTGGCTGTTGGCCTTTGGGGGGCTTTGGGCTTGGGCGGAGGGCCCCCGGGCCCTGACCCATACCGTGGCCCCCGGGGAAACCCTCTTTGCCATCGCCCGGCGCTATGGCACCACGGTGGAGGAGCTGGCCCGGCTCAACGGGCTAAGGGACCCCAACCGCATCCAGGTGGGCCAGGTGCTCCTGGTGCGGACCGGGGGGGAGGTGGCCTTGCCCAAGGGAAGGCTGGTCTACTTCCCCCCGGTCCAGGGCCGGGCCTTTGGCCTAAGGGTGGAGGGGTACGCCCAGGGGTGGGTGGGGTTTTTGGGGGAGCGGTACCCCTTGGTGCCCGGGGAGAAGGGCCTATGGGCCCTTTTGCCGGTGGGGGCCTTGGCGGAGCCTAAGGAGTACCCTTTGCGCCTTTACTTGGATGGGGAAGAGGTTTCCCCTGTCCTAGAGGTGAGCCCGGGAGGCTATGGCCAGGAAATCCTGGTTCTGAGCCCCTCTCTGGAGGGCCTGCTCCAGGACCCCAGCTTGAAGGCGGAGCGGGAAAAGGTGGTGGGGGCCTGTCCCAAGGAGGGACCCCTGACCTTTTCCCGGTTCCTAAGGCCCCTGGAGGGGCGGATCACCAGTCCCTTCGGCACCCGAAGGCGGTACGGCACCCTTTTCACCTCCTACCACGAGGGCCTGGACTTCGCTGCCCCCCTAGGTACCCCCGTGCGGGCGGTGGCCGAGGGGGTGGTGGTGCTTTCCGAGAGGCTGAAGGTGCGGGGGGAGGCGGTGGTCCTGAGCCACGGGATGGGCCTTTGCACCGGGTACTGGCACCTTTCCGAGCGTCGGGTGAGGGTGGGGGAACGGGTACAGGAAGGGCAGGTGCTGGGGCTATTGGGGAGCACGGGGCTTTCCACCGGGCCCCACCTGCACCTGGAGGTGCGCCTACGGGGGATTCCCGTGGACCCCCTGCCCTTTTTCCGGGGCCTCCCCCTACCCTAGCTCTAGGAGGGAAAGGACCTCCACGTGATGGGTAAAGGGGAAGAAGTCGTAGGGCCGGGCGAAGGCCAGCCGGTAGCCACCCCCCACCAGCCACCCCACGTCCCTGGCCCAGGTGGCGGGGTCGCAGGCCACGTATAGGACCTCCTTGGGCCGGGATTCCACCAGATAGGCCCTCACCTCCTGGGAAAGGCCGGTGCGGGGAGGGTCCAGGACCACCAGGTCAAAGGTGCCCAGATTCCGGGCCTCCTTGACGTCCCCCCGGTGGAAGCGCACGTTTTCCACGCCAAGCCGCTTCCTATCCGCCTCTCCCCGGCGCACCGCCTCCTTGCTGATCTCCACCGCCACCACCTCCCCGTAGCGGGAGGCCAAAAGAAGGGAGAAGAGACCGCTTCCCGCATAGAGCTCCAGGGCTCGTTCCCCTCCCGAAACCAGGCCCTGGGCCTCCTCTAAAAGCTCCCCCATGGCCAAGGGGTTCACCTGGCTGAAGCTTTCCACGCTCACCGTGGCCGTGAGGGGGCCGAACCGTTCCCGGAGGGTTCTTTCCCCATAGAGGGGCTCTACCTTCCCCCGGAAACGCCCCTTGGGGGAGGGTTCGGCCCAGACCACCCCGGCAAAGCCCTCCTGGACCAGGGCTTTGGCGGGGCGCCTTAGGCTTTCCGGGCTTCCTCCAATGAGGCCGAGAAGCACCCGGCCTTCCAGGAGGCTTCCCCTTAGGGCCACCTCCTCCACGGGCAGGGGCCAGGTTTGTAGGAGGGAGAAGGCCCAGGCCAGGGGCTCGGCCAGAAGGGGATCCTCCTCCAGCCGGAAGAGATGATGGCTTTCCGGCAAGCGGTAGGCCAGGCCCCCTAAGGGATGGCGGGCGTACTGGGCGGCGGTGCGGTAGCCCAGGGGCCTGGGGGAGGGGCGGATGGGGGCCAGGGGAAGGGAGAGCTTGGCGATGCGCATGAGGGCGTCCTGCACCAGGCCTTCCTTCAGGGGGAGCTGGCTTTCGTAGGCCAGGGGGAGGTCGGCGGAGGGGGGGAGGGGGTGGGGGTAGCGGTCGGGGCGGGGGGTGAGCACCTCCACCTCTTCCAAGAACAGGGTTCCCTTGCGGCGCACGGGCCTTCCTTG
>NZ_KZ851835.1:14163-65740 GCF_003336745.1 Thermus caldifontis
GCACCACCTCTCCCGGCAAACCCCCCTTGATGAGAATGGCTCCTTCCTCCGTGCGGGCTAGGCCGTAGCCTCCCGGTACCAGCTTCTCCACGGTGAGAACCTTCACCTTTCCACCCTACACCAGGCCCCTTGGCGCTAAGATGAAGGGGTGATTCGGGTACTGTTAGCGGACGATCATGCCCTCTTTCGCCAGGGGCTTAAAAGCCTTCTGGAGGCGGAAGGGGATTTCCGGGTAGTGGGGGAGGCCAAGGACGGCTGGGAAGCCTTACGGCATGCCCTCGAGGCCAAGCCGGACGTGATCCTCATGGACATCCAGATGCCCAACCTGGACGGGGTGCAGGCCACCCAGGCCATCCTCAAGGAGTGGCCCGAGGCCAAGGTGATCATCCTCACCATGTACCGCCAGGATGCCTACGTGTTTGAGGCGGTGAAGGCGGGGGCCAGGGGCTACCTCCTAAAGGACACCGACGCCAGCGAGCTCATCGAGGCCATCCGCCGGGTGCACGCCGGGGAGGTGCTCTTGGATGCCGAGCTGGCTGGGCGCATCATCCAGGACTTCCGGGCCAAGAAGGAGTCCAGCCTTCCCCTGCACGCGGAGCTTTCCGAGCGGGAGATCCAGATCCTCAAGCTGGTGGCCCAGGGGTACACCAACCTGGAGATCGCCGCCGAGCTTCAGCTTTCGGAAAAGACGGTGCGCAACCGCCTCTCCGAGATCTTCCAGAAGCTTCACCTGAACAACCGCACCCAGGCGGCCCTGTACGCCATACGGGAAGGCCTGGCCGGGCCTGAGCCCCAGGAGTAGTGGACCCGGTGCGGCTTCTTTGGGAGCTGGCTCCCCTGGTGGGGGAGGGGGTGAGGGGCGATTTTGTGGCCGCCCATCTTCCGAAGGCCCAGCGGGACGGCCTGGGGAATGTGTGGACCGGGGAAGGCCGGGTGCTTCTCCTCGCCCACCTGGACACGGTGTTGCCCCCAGAGCCCCCCAGGCGGGTAGGGGAGAGGCTCTACGGCCCCGGGGTAGGGGATAACTCCAGCGGGGTGGCCGTCCTCCTCTCCCTTCCCGAGATCCCGGGGGTGGTCCGGGGCTTCACCGTGGGGGAGGAGGGTTTGGGGAACCTTAGGGGGGCCCGGGCCCTGGTGGAAACCCTGGCGCCCGAGATGGTGGTGGCGGTGGATGGGTATCTGCCGGGGGTGGTGGACCGGGCCCTGGGCTCGGTGCGCTTCCGGGCTACCTTCCGGGGCCGGGGTGGCCACGCCTGGGGGGACAGAGGGATGCCCCATCCCGTGTTTGCCCTGGCGGAGGGACTTTCCCGGCTGCACGCCCTGTTCAAGGAGGTGGGGAGCGAGGCCAGCCTGAACGCCAGTGGCCTCGAGGGGGGCCAGGCGGTGAACGCCATCCCCCAGGAGGCCTCGGCCTTGTTGGAGATCCGCGCCTTGGAGGAGGGAAGGCTTCGCACCCTATACCAAGGGGCCCAGGAGGTCCTAAAGGAGGTGGCCCGGTTCCACGGGGTGGGGGTTTCCCTGGAGGTCTTGGGAGAGAGGCCCGCAGGGAGCACCGCCACCCCCCGGCTTCTGCAGGCGGCGGAGGAGGCCCTGGCCAAGATCGGGGAGAGGCCCCAGTTCCAGCCGGGTTCCACCGACGCCAGCGCCGCCATCAAGCGGGGCATCCCCGCCTTGGCCCTGGGGGTGTACCGGGGGGGTGGGGCCCATACCCCGGAGGAATGGGTGCTCCCCCAAAGCCTTTGGGAGGGGCGGGAGGTGCTTCTCGCCTTTCTCCGGGCCCTTGGCGTAGGATAGGGCGTATGCGTGTGGGCATCCTGAAGGGCTTCCTCTCCCGGCGGTACCTGGGCTTTTGGGAGGCGTATTTGGAGGCCTTGGGGGTGGAGGTGGTGCGGGCGGAAGCTCCCCCTGCCCGCCACCAGCCCTACTGTCTGCCGGTGCAGGGGCTTCTGGCCCAGGTGGAGGCCCTGAAGGCCCAAGGGGTGGACTACCTGCTCCTCCCCGACCTGCAAGGGGGGGTGGAGTCGGAGAAGGGCGGGGGGCAGTGCCCCTGGCTTTTGGACCTGGAGGCCACCCTCCTCCGCTACTTCCCGGGGCTTCCCCCGGTGCTCAAGGTCCCCGCAGAGCTCTCCGAGCGGGTCTTGGGCCGGGCGGGGGAGGTGGGCCACCTCCTCACCCAGAACCCCATGCTGGTGGGCCGGGCCCTGGACCGGGTGCGGGGGTCCTTGAAGCCCCCTCCTCCCCTCAAGACCCCTCTGGGGAGCGTGGGGGTGGTGGCCCAGCCCTACCTTCTGGAAGACGAGGGCTTCCGCAAGGCGGTGGAGGAGGCCTTGGCTCGGGAGGGGCTCATCCCCTACTTCCCCGATCTCCCCCCGGAGAAGCTGAGGGGGGAGGGGGATAGGCTTCTTCCCATGGACCTTCCCACCGACCGGGAAGTTTTGGGCATGGTCCACTACCTTCACCGCCTGGGCCGGGTGAAGGGCCTTTTGCTGGTGGTTTCCTATGCCTGCCCTCCCATCCCTGGGCTTTTGCGCAAAGCCGCCCGCAGGCTTGCTAAGCCCCACCGCCTCCTCACCTTGGGGGAGGATTGGCAAGAGGCCTTGCGCTCCTTGCGGAGGGAGATCCAGGAGGGCTAGGGTGTGGTCTATCCCTCCTTCGCCCACCGGATCTAGGGTAAACTCAGGCGTATGACCGGTTGGTCAGTCGCTCCCTTGCGCCGCCTGGGGGCCTACCTGACCCCCTACCGAGGGCGGTATACCCTGGGGGTCTTGTTGGGCCTCCTCTCCATTTTCTTTTTCGTCCTAAGCCCTTACTTCCTGCGCCTGGCGGTGGACGCCGTGGGGCAGGGGGGACCATATGGGCGGTATGCCCTCCTATTGGTCCTCTCGGCGGGGGTTAGCGCCCTGCTTTCCTACTTCATGCGCCGGCTGGCGGTGGTGGCTAGCCGCCTGGTGGAGTACGACTTAAGGAAGGACCTATTCCATCACCTTCTCCGCCTGGACCGCTCCTTCTACCAGAGGACCCGGGTGGGGGACCTGATGAACCGCCTGAACACGGATCTCTCCGCGGTGCGGGAGATGGTGGGGCCGGGGATCATGATGGGAAGCCGCCTTTCCTTTCTGGTCCTCCTGGCCTTCGTCTCCATGTACTGGGTGAACCTCAGGCTGGCCCTTTACCTCACCCTGATCCTTCCCGCCATCGCTTTGGTCATGGCCTTCCTCCTCCGTTTGGTGGACCGGCGCTACCGGGAGGCCCAGGAGGCCTTTGACCGGATCAGCACCCTGGCCCAGGAGGCCTTCAGCGGGATCCGGGTGGTGAAGGGGTACGCCTTGGAAGGGCGCATGCTTAGCCGATTCCAGGAGCTAAACCGCGTCTATATGGGAAAAAGCCTGGCTCTGGCCAAGGTGGAGGGGCCCATGCACGCCCTCTTGGGCTTCTTGATGGGCTTTGCTTTCCTCACCGTGCTCTGGGTGGGCGGGGGAATGGTGGTCCGGGGCGAACTCACCGTGGGCCAGCTGGTGCAGTTCAACGCCTATCTGGCCCAGCTCACCTGGCCTATTTTGGGCCTCGGCTGGGTGATGGCCATGTACCAGCGGGGTTTTACCAGCTTGAGGAGGCTTTTGGAGCTTCTGGACCAGGAGCCCGCGGTCCGCGACCAGGACCCCCTACCCCTTGCCGTGGCCCATCTTTCCGGGGAGGTGCGCCTCGAGGGGGTGGGGCTTTTCCGGGATGGGCGCTGGCTTCTTAAAGACCTTACCCTCACCATACCCGAGGGCATGACCCTGGGGATCACCGGGCGCACGGGGTCGGGGAAAAGCCTCCTGGCGGCCCTCATACCCCGGCTCCTGGATCCCACGGAGGGGCGGGTTTGCGTGGGGGGGTATGAGGTGCGGAGGATTCCCCTTGCCACCCTGCGCCAGGCGGTGGGGGTGGCGCCCCAGGAGCCCTTCCTCTTCAGCGAAACCCTTTTGGAAAACATCGCCTTCGGCCTGGAAACCCCGGATCGGGAGCGGGTGGAGTGGGCGGCCAGGCTCGCCGGCATCCACGAGGAGATCCTGTCCTTCCCCAAGGGTTACGAGACGGTTCTGGGGGAGCGGGGGGTGACGCTATCCGGTGGCCAACGGCAGCGGGTGGCCCTGGCCAGGGCCTTGGCCAAAAGGCCCAAAATCCTTGTCTTGGACGATGCTTTAAGCGCCGTGGACACGGAGACCGAGGCCCGGATCCTCCAGGGTTTGAAGGGCGTCTTGGGCCGCCAGACCACCTTCCTCATCTCCCACCGCACCGCCACCTTACGCCATGCCGACTGGATCATCGTATTGGACGAGGGGAGGATCGTGGAGGAGGGAACCCATGAGAGCCTCCTCGAGGCCGGGGGCCTCTATGCCGAGCTGGACCGCATCCAGCGCATGGAGGTGGAAGGGGAGGTGGAGGGATGAGCCAGGATGCTTCCCCTCAGGAGGACGCCTACACCAAGGCCTTTGACCGGGTTCTCTTCGCCCGCATCCTCCGCTACGTCTACCCCTACCGGGCCCAGGTGGCCTTGGCCCTCCTCTTCCTCCTCCTCACCACCCTCACCGCGGCCCTCACCCCCCTCTTCTTTAAATGGGCCATAGATGGGGCCCTGGTGCCCAAGGAGGCCAAGCCCCTGGCGGAGCGCTTCTCCCTCCTCCTTTGGGTGAGCCTGGGCTTCCTCCTGGTGCGAGGGGTGAACTTCGCCGCCACCTACGGGCAGACCTACCTGATCCAGTGGGTGGGGCAGAGGGTGCTCTTTGACCTCCGAAGCGCCCTCTTCGGCAAGCTCATGCGGCTCCACCCTGGCTTTTACGACAAAAATCCCGTGGGCCGCCTCATGACCCGCATCACCTCCGATGTGGACGCCATCAACCAGTTCATCACCGGGGGGCTCGTAGGGGTCATCGCCGACTTCTTCACCATCCTGGGCTTCTTGGCCTTCATGATGGTCCTAAGCCCCAAGCTCACCCTGGTGGTCCTCCTGGTGGTGCCCGTGCTCCTTTGGATCACCGCCTGGGTGCGGAACGGCATGCGCACCGCTTACCGGGAGATGCGCCTGCGCCTGGCCCGCCTTAATGCGGCCTTGCAGGAAAACCTTTCCGGGGTGGAGACCATCCAACTTTTCGTGAAGGAGAGGGAGCGGGAGGGGAAGTTTGACCGCCTAGGCCGGGACCTCCTCGAGGCCTGGGTGGAGATCGTGCGCTGGTTTGCCCTCTTCTTTCCCGTGGTGGGGTTCTTGGGGGATCTGGCGGTGGCGGGCCTCCTCTTCTATGGGGGGGGACAGGTGGTCCAGGGCCTGGCTTCCTTGGGGCTTCTGGTGGCCTTTGTGGACTATACCCGCCAGCTTTTCCAGCCCTTGCAGGACCTTTCCGACAAATTCAACCTCTTCCAGGGGGCCATGGCCAGCGCCGAGCGCATCTTCGGGGTTTTGGATACGGAGGAGGAGTTAAAGGATCCCCAAAACCCCAAGCCCATCCAGCGCTTCCGGGGCGAGGTGGCCTTCCGGGACGTCTGGCTGGCCTACACCCCTAAGGGAGTGGAGCCCACGGAGAAGGACTGGGTCCTAAAAGGGGTTTCCTTCCGCATCGCCCCGGGGGAGAAGGTGGCCCTGGTGGGGGCCACGGGGGCGGGGAAGACCAGCGTGGTGAGCCTCATCGCCCGCTTCTACGATCCCCAAAGGGGCCAGGTGCTCCTAGACGGGGAGGATGTGCGGGGCTACCGTCAGGAAGACCTAAGGCGGCATGTGGGCATCGTCCTTCAGGACCCCTTTCTCTTCTCGGGTACCATTCTGGATAACCTGCGCCTTTTTGACGAGGCCATCCCCGAGGAAAAGGTGGTGCAGGTGGCCCGCTTTTTGGGGGTGCACGAGGCCATTTTGCGCCTGCCCCAGGGGTACCACACCCGGGTGGGGGAGAGGGGAGCGGGGCTTTCCACGGGGGAGAAGCAGCTTCTGGCCCTGGTGCGGGCCCTTCTTTTAAGCCCCGACATCCTCCTTATCCTGGATGAGGCCACGGCCAACGTGGACTCGGAGACGGAAAGGCGCCTCCAGGAGGCCCTCTATAGGGCCATGGAGGGAAGGACCTCCCTCATCATCGCCCACCGCCTTTCCACCATCCGCCGGGTGGACCGCATCCTGGTCTTCAAAAGGGGGCGGCTGGTGGAGGAGGGTACCCATGAGGAGCTTCTCCAGAAAGGGGGCTACTATGCTACCTTGTACCGGCTCCAGTACGCGGAGGGCTAGGCCATGGTCTACCGGGAGGCCACGGGATGGCTTTTCGCCCAGCGCCGCCAGGGAGGGCGGGGCCTAAACCGGGTGAGGGCCCTCCTGGAGCGCCTTTGGCATCCGGAGGAGGCTTTTCGGGCGGTGCACGTGTTGGGCACCAACGGCAAGGGAAGCGTGGTGGCGTATCTGGAAGCCGCCTTCCGCGCCATGGGGCTGGCCTATGGGGCCTATACCAGCCCCCACCTCCAGGACTTCCGGGAGCGGATCCGCACCCACCTGGGCCTGATCCTCGAGGAGGAGGTGGTGGAGTTCGTGGCCTGGGCCAGGGGGGAGGCCTGGCCCGAGCCCCCGGGGTTCTTTGACCTGGCCACCGCCATGGCCTTCCACCACTTCCGAAGGAAAGGGGTGGCCCTTGCGGTGGTGGAGGCGGGGGTGGGGGGGGAGAAGGATGCCACCAACATTCTCCCCCGGGTGGCCCTCACCGTGCTCACCAACGTGGGAGAGGACCATCTGGAGGCCTTGGGCGGGAGCCTCGAGGCGGTGGCCCGGGAAAAGGCAGGGGCCTTCCGCCAAGGGGTTCCGGTGGTCACGGGGGCTAAGGGGGTGGGCCTGGAGGTGGTGCGGGAGGTGGCCCGCACCCGGGGAAGCCCCCTGTACCTTCTAGACCCCTCGGACCCCCTCTTTGCCCTTCCCGCCTCGCCCGCCTTGAAGGGGGCTTTCCAGGAGGAAAACGCCCGTTTGGCGGCAGCGGCCCTAAGGCTTTTGGGCTTCCCCGAGGAGGCCATCGCTCAAGCCCTTCGGGAGGCGAGGCACCCGGGCCGGCTGGAGCGCTTCTTGGTGGAGGGGGTGGAGGTCTTTTTGGACGGGGCCCATAACCCTCCGGCGGCCTTGGCCCTAAGCCGGGAGTTTCCCGCCTATCACTTGGTCTATGGTGCCTTTCCCCGGAAGGACGTGGGGGGAGTCTTGGCCCACCTCCTTCCCCAGGCCCAAAGCGTCCGTTACACCCGGGCCGGGGAAGGGGCCTTGGGGCGGGAGCTGGGGGAGCCCTTCTTTGAGGACCCGGGGGAGGCTTTGGCCCATGCCTTGGGAAGGGCCAGGGAGGATGGTCTCCCCGTGTTGGCTACGGGCTCCCTTTACCTGGTGGGGGCCTTGCGGGAGAGGCTACTCCCGGGCTTCGGCCAAAACCTTCCCTGAGGGGTCCGTGAACACCACCCGGCTCACCCTTTCCAGTTCCAAGAGCACGTAGGGGCTGGTGAGGGCCTGGGTGACGATGGCCCCGGGTCTTGGGCTTTGCAGGTTCAGGACCACTCGGGCGGTGCCGGCGGCGTAGGTGACCCCCACCACCTCGAGGCCGTACCCCCCCGTGGGCTTAAGCCCCCAGAAGAAGGCGGCCACGCTTTTGCTGCGGAAGTCCACGCTGGGGGCGGGCGGGCGGGGGATGCGGTTCGCCACCACCAGGTTCCAGACCTCGGCGAAGCGGGTGGGGTTGTTGGCCAAGAAGGCCCTGGGCTCGGTTTCCTGGTAGGCGGCGTTGACGCCGCGGTCCAGGATGCGGTAGGCGGGTGGGGGCGGGATCACCACCTCCACTGTAAGCCCGTACTGCACCCCTAGGGCCCCGATCCGGTACCCGTCGGGGACGGGATCCAAGGCCAGGGGCCTTAGGACTGGCTCGGCAAGCTCAAAGACCACCACCTGCCGCCCACCCCGACGGGCCAGGACCTCCCGCAGGAGGACTTGGGTTTCGGCTCCGGTAAAGGCATAGAGGTCTGGGGTCCGGTAGCCCATGGGCTGGACCAGGGTGCGCTTCTCCCCTTCCCTAAGGCTTCCCGTAAGCTGCACCCAGCCCACCCCGTCATAGAGCCAACTGGAGCGCAAGGCGGCCTGGGCCCGGACCTCGAGGAGGCTTCCCTGAACCCCCCGCACCGCCTGGGCTAGGGGCCTAAGGGCGGGGCCCACCTCCCTTAGCACCGGGTTTCCCTCCACCCATAGGGTTCCCGGAACTGCCCAAAGGCTTTCCCCGGCGGCCTTTTCCAGGCGCAGGACCCGGGTGCCCAGCTTTACTTCCCGGGGCTCCCCGTAGAAGTAGGTCCAGCGCTCCGTGGCCTCGGGGAAGAGGAGCTGGGCCTCGGCCACCCGGTAACCCGTGCCTTCCAGAAGCTCGCAGGCGCTCAGGAGGGGGAGGAGCAACAGGGGAAAGAAGAGGCCTTTTCTCATGGTTCCATGATACCCCTTTGGGGCTTGCCCCCTTCTTAAGGCCACCTTTAGCCTTCACCGGCTCCTGGGGTCCAGGGCATCCCTTAGGCCATCCCCCAGGAGGTTGAAGGCCAAAACGGTAAGCATGATGAAAAGCCCCGGGAAGATCATGGTCCAGGGGGCGTTCATGGCGTAACCCCCCTTGAAGCTATCCGCGATCATGGCCCCCCACTCGGGGGCAGGGGGCTGGGCCCCAAGGCCCAGGAAGCCCAAAGCGGCGGCCTCGAGGGTGGCGGTGCCGATGGACAAGGTGGCCTGGACCACCAGGGGGGCTAGGGTTCCGGGAAGGATATGCCGGAAAAGGATCCGTCCGTTGCCCGCTCCCAGGGCTGTGGCCGCCTGGACGAAGTCCTGCTCCCTTAAGGAGAGGACCATGGAACGGGCCAGACGGATGTAGACGGGCACCTGCACGATGCCGATGGCCAGCATGGCGTTTTGCAAGCTGGGGCCAGAAACCGCCACGATGGCTATAGCCAAAAGCGTTCCCGGAAAGGCCAGTAGAAGATCGGCAAGCCAGCCGATGAAAAGCTCTACCCTTCCCCGGTAAAACCCGGCGAGGAGGCCCAGGAAAGTACCCAACAAAAGCCCGATGCCCACCGAGATGACTCCCACCTGGAGGGAGATGCGGCTTCCGTGGAGCACCCGGGTGAAGACATCCCGGCCCAGGTGGTCGGTGCCAAAGGGGTGTTCCAGGGTGGGGGGTTTGAGCCGGTTCAGGTAGTCCCGGTCGGTGGTGGGGTCGTAGGGCTTCAGGAGGGGGATAGAAAGGGCTAGGAGCACCAGAAAGAAGGTAAGGGCAAGGCCTAGCTTGCCGGAAGGGGATTTCAAGAAGCGCCTTAGGGCTTGGCGAGAGGGGGTTTCCATGGGTTCACCTGTACTGGATACGGGTATCCAAAAGGGCGTAGGAGAGGTCCACCAGGAGGTTGACCAAGACGAACACCGTGGCCACCACCAGTACCCCGGCCTGGACCACGGGGTAGTCGCGGTTGAGGATGCCCTCGTAGATGTATGAGCCGATGCCGGGCCAGGAAAAAATGGTCTCCGTGAGGATGGCCCCCCCTAAAAGGGTGCCGAACTGCAGGCCGATAATGGTCACCACGGGTAAAAGGGCGTTCTTAAGGGCGTGTTTAAGGATCACCTGGCGCTCGGCCAACCCCTTGGCCCGGGCGGTGCGCACGTAATCCTGGGAGAGCACTTCCAGCATGGCGCTCCGGGTGATGCGGGTAAGGATGGCCAAGGGGATGGTGCCCAGGGTGAGGGCGGGGAGGATGAGGTGGCGAAGGGCATCCCCAAGCACTTCCAGCCGTAGGGTTAGGAGGCCGTCCAGGAGCAAAAAGCCCGTGATGGGGCGGAAATCAATGCCCAAATCGGTGGAAAGCCTCCCGCCCGTGGGCAGCCAGTGGAGGTTGACCGCAAAGAGGTAGACCAAGAGGAGGCCGAGCCAAAAGACGGGCATGGACACGCCCACGAGGGAGAGGCTCATGGAAAGGGTATCTAAAAGGCTATTCTTCCGCACCGCTGCCAGAATGCCCACGGGAATGCCCAGGACCACCGCCACCAAGGTGGCGGCCAAGGCCAACTCAAAGGTGGCGGGCCAGCGCCTTTTCAGCTCCTCGGCCACGGGGATGGTGGAAACGGCACTGGTGCCTAGGTCCCCGGTAAGGACGTTCCGGACAAAGGTTAGGTACTGCACGTAGAGGGGCCGGTTCAGCCCCAGTTTCTCCCGGAGGGCCTCCAGCTGCTCTGGGGTGCCCCTTTCTCCCAGGATGGCCTGGGCGGGATCGCCGGGGATGAGCTGCAGAAACAGGAAAACCAAAAGGGTGATCCCGAAAAGGACCGGGATCAAGCCAATGAGCCTCCGTAAAACATAGCTCCACATTTTTCCGCCTCAAAAATCCCGGACCCCCCGCAGGGGGTCCGGGGCCGAAGGGCCTAGCGCTTCTCTATGGTTTCAAAGGACTCGGAGCCCAAGGGGCTCGGTACCCAGCCGGAGATGTTCTTGCGCTTGGCCAGAAGGGGCTGGGAGTGGACGATGGGGACGCGCAGGGCCAGGTTGAAGGTGAGTTCGTCCGCCTGCTGGTAAAGGCGCTTGCGCTCCTCCAGGTTCGGGGTGGTGGCGGCCTTGGTGAGGATGTCGCCAAGCTCCTTCACGCAGAGGGGCTTGCCGGCGCTATCAAAAAGGTCGGCGATGGGGCAGGCAAAGTGAGGGTCATAGAAGTTCTGGGGATCGCCGTAGTCCCCGGTCCAGCCCAGCATGTAGGCCTGGAAGCCCGGGGCCTTCTTGCGGTCCGCCAGGTAGCTGGCCCAGTCCTTGGTCTGGAGCTTGACCCGGATGCCGATGGCGGAGAGGTCGGCGGCCATGGCCTCGGCGATCTCCTTGGGGGTGGGGAAGTAGGGCCGGGAAACGGGCATGTACCAAAGCTCCAGATCAAACCCGTTGGGATACCCGGCCTCCGCCAGAAGGGCCTTGGCCTTCTGGGGGTTGAACTCGTAGTCCGTGACCTTGGGGGACTGGAAGGCCTTCATGGAGGGCGGGGTGAAGCGGCCGTCCGTGAGCCCCAGTTTGCCCCAGAAGGCCTGGACGATGGCCTTCTTGTTGATGGCCATGGCGATGGCCTGCCTGACCCGGGGGTCGGAAAGGGGTTTGTGGGAGGGGTTCAGGGCCAGGTAACCCACGTTAAAGGAGGGGCGGAAGACGGCGTCCAGGTTGCGGTCCGCCTCGAGGTCCTTGAGGTTGGCGGGAGGGATGTCGGTGGTGAAGTCAATGGTCCCGGCCTTTAGGGCCGCCAAGCGGGCGGCGGGGTCCTTGATGACCCGGAAGACCACCCGATCCACCTTGGGGAAGCCTTTCTTCCAGTAGGTGGGGTTCTTTTCCAGGACCACCTGCTCCCCAGGCCGCCACTCCACCAGGCGGAAGGGCCCAGTGCCCACGGCGCTTCCCGTGGGGGAGCCGTACTTGGCCCCATCCTTCTTGATGGCAGCGGGGCTGGCGATGCCAAAGTAACCTGAGCCGATGGCGGCGGGGAAGGCGGGGAAGGGCTGGTTAAGGATAAAGCGGATGGTGTACTTGTCCACCACCTGGATCTCCTTCAGAATGGATCCCTCCTCCCCCTTGAAGCCGCCGAAGAGCTCCGGCCAGATCTCGTAGCGGGCGGCGGCGTCAATGCGGGTGGGGTTCTTGGGGTCCCACCAGCGCTCGATGTTGAACTTCACCGCCTCCGCATCCAGCTCGGTGCCATCCTGGAACTTAACCCCCTGGCGCAGACGGAAAGTCCAGACCTTGCCATCTGGGGAGCTGAACCAGCTGGTGGCCAGGCCAGCGGTGATCTCGGTGGTTCCCGGCTTAAAGTCCACCAGGGTGTCGTAGATCTGGCGTTGCACGTAGATGGAGATGCCGTCGGTGATGTTGCCGGGCTCGAGGCTCACCGGCTCCCCGTTGGACCCAAAAACCAAGGTCTTCTGGGCGAACCCCAAGCCCAAAGCTACCAACAGGCCAAGCAGGAGTTTTCTCTTCATACCGCTCCTTTCCGGGGTGTTCCCCTTTGGTCCGGACCAAGTATAAAGCGCTCCCATAAGGGAGCGCAAGCCCGGGTATAGGGCCAGGGGTATGCCCTAGCCCTCCCCCAGGTAGGCCTTCTGCACCTCGGGGTTTTGCGCCAGGTGGCGGGCCGGGCCTTCCAGGGTGATCTCCCCGGTGGCCAAAACGTAGCCCCGGTGGGCGATCTGCAAGGCCAGGCGGGCGTTTTGCTCCACCAGGAGGATGGTGCGCCCTTCCCGGTTGAGCCTTTGGATGATCTCAAAGATGAAGTCCACCAGCACCGGGGCCAGGCCCATGGAGGGTTCGTCCATGAGGAGGATCCGGGGGTTTTGCATCAGGGCCCGGCCGATGGCCAGCATCTGTTGCTCCCCGCCGGAAAGGGTGCCCCCCTTCTGCCCCCGGCGCTCGTAGAGCCGGGGAAAGAGGGAGAACACCTCCTCCTTGCGCTTTTGCACCACCTTGCGGTCGTTTTCCAGATAGGCCCCGATCTCCAGGTTCTCCTCCACGGTGAGCCGGGGGAAGATCCGGCGGCCTTCGGGCACGTGCCCCACGCCCAGGGCCACGATCTGGTGGGCGGGGAGGCGGTGGATGGGTCTTCCCTGGAAGAGGACCTCCCCCTGTCGGGGTTTGACCAGTCCGCTGATGGTGCGCAAGGTGGTGCTCTTGCCGGCCCCGTTGGAGCCAATCAGGGTCACGATCTCCCCTTCTTCCACCCTTAGGGAAATGCCTTTGAGGGCGTGGATGTGGCCGTAGTAGGTGTGGACGTCCTTGAGTTCCAGGAGGCTCATGCGGCACCTCCTGCGGCCCCCTTGCCCAGGTAGGCCTCGATGACCCGGGGATTCGTGCGCACCTCTTCCGGGGAGCCCTCGGCGATCTTGGAACCGTATTCCAGCACGGCGATGCGGTCGGAGATGCGCATGACCAGGCGCATGTCGTGCTCAATGAGGACGATGGTGATGCCAAGCTCCTCCCGGAGGCGCTGGATGAAGGCCTGAAGCTCCTCGGTTTCCCGGGGGTTCATGCCCGCCGCAGGCTCGTCCAGGAGGAGGAGCCGGGGCCTAAGGGCCAAGGCGCGGGCGATCTCCAGCTTGCGTTGCTCCCCGTAGGGCAGGTTCTTGGCCAGCTCGTCCTTGCGGTGGGAAAGCCCCACGTACTCCAAAAGCCTTTTGGCCTCCTCCTCGGCCCGCCTCTCCTCCCGCCGGGCCAGGGGGGTACGGAAGAGGGCGTGGAAGTAGGGCACGCGTATGTGGATGTGCATGCCCACCAGGAGGTTTTCCAGCACGGTCATGGCCCCGAAGAGGCGGATGTTTTGGAAGGTGCGCCCCACCCCTTCCTTGGCGATGCGATCCGGGGGTAGGCCGGTCACATCCTTGCCAAAGAGGAGGATCCTTCCCTCATCGGGAGGGTAGATGCCGGTGAGGAGGTTGAAGAAGGTGGTCTTGCCCGCCCCGTTGGGGCCGATGACGGAGAAGATCTCCCCTTGGTTTACGGAAAGGCTCACGTTGTTCACCGCCACCAGACCGCCGAAGCGCTTGGTGGCCTGGGTGACCTCGAGGGCCTTCATGCTTCCCCCCCTTGTTTCCCCTCCGGGGAAGCAGCCATCTCCTCCCGGTGCCGCTTCTCGGGGATGAGGCCTTCCGGGCGGAAGATCATCATCAGGACCAGGATAAGGCCGAAGACCAGCCTTTCGTACTTGGCAGGGTCCACCTGGCTAGGGATCTGGGGGAGGCTGGTGCGCACGAACTCGCTGAAGGTCTTGAGCACGTCCAGGTTGAGGATGGTGAGGGCTGCGGCCCCCAGGATGGCCCCGGGGATGGAGCCCATCCCTCCCAGGATCACCATGCCCAGGATGGTGATGGAGGCCAGGAGGGTAAAGGACTCGGGGGAGACGAAGGTGCGCTGGGCGGCGAAGATCACCCCCATGACCCCGGAGAAGGCGGCCCCGGTCATGAAGGCCAAGAGCTTGGTGGGCAGGAGGGGAATCCCCATGGAACGGGCGGCCACCTCGTCCTCGCGTATGGCCACCCAGGCCCGGCCGAAGCGGGAGTTGGCCAGGTTCACGTTGGCCAGCACCACCAGGCCGATCATGAGGAGGACCAGGAGGTAGAAGAAGAGCTGGTAGTCCGTGGTCTGGTCCAGCCTTACCCCCAAGGTCCCCATCAGCTCCCGGAACCACTCAATGGGCGGGCGTTGCACGGGGGTAATGCCCTGGGGTCCGTTGGTGAAGTTGATGGGGTGGTCCAGGTTGTTGGCCAGGATCCGCACCACCTCCCCCAGGCCCAGGGTCACGATGGCCAGGTAGTCCCCGCGAAGCCTGAGGGCAGGAAGGCCGATGAGGAGACCCGTCAGGGCCGTGGTCACGATGGCGATTGCCATGAAAAGATACATGTACTCCCCAGGCAAGGGGAAGTTGCCCTGCATGAAGTTCTTGGCCTGTTCGCTGCCGAAGATGGCCCAGGTGTAGGCCCCCACGGCGAAGAAGGCCGCATAGCCCAGGTCCAGAAGCCCCGCCATCCCCACCACCACGTTGAGGCCCAGGGCCATGGCCGCATAGATGCCGATCTGGATGCCCAGCTCAAAGATGAAGGTGTTGGCGAAGCCCGCCATGGGCACGCTGAGGAGGAGGATGGCCAGGCCCAACAGGGCCCGGATCCAGCCCGGGATGCGGGGCAGGGTGGTGAGGGCCACCAGGATCCCCACCAGGCCGATGAGGCCCAGGGTGTTCCCCGAGCGCACCAGGCCCAGGGTGAAGGCCAGGGTGAGGAGGGCTAGGTTCAGGGTGCGCCAGGTGGGGGAAAGCCTCAGGAAGGCGGTGGCTCCCAGGGCCAGAAGGCCAAACAGGTTGCTGAGAGCCCCTGGGGCCAGAAAGACCAGGCCCAGATAGGCTAGGCTCAGGAGAAGGGAAAGGACGCTCATACTTTCTCCTTGACCACCTGTCCCAGAAGGCCTTGGGGCCTGACCAGAAGGATGAAGATCAGGATGAGGAAGGCCACCACGTCCTTGTACTCCGTGCCAAAGTTGCCGCCCGTCAGGATGGGGAGGTAGGTGCCGAAGAAGTTTTCCAGCTGCCCCAGCACGAGCCCCCCCAGCATGGCCCCGGGGATGTTGCCGATACCCCCTAGCACCGCTGCGGTAAAGGCCTTGATGCCAGGAAGGAAGCCCACGTAAGGGGTGATGGTGGTGTACTGCAGGGCGAAGAGCACCCCCGCCACGCCCCCTAGGGATCCCCCGATCAGGAAGGTGCGGGAGATGATGCGGTCCGGGTCTATGCCCATGAGGCTTGCGGTGGAGAGGTCTTGGGCCACGGCGCGGATGGCCACCCCTAGCTTGGTGCGGTTCACCAGGTAGGTGAGGCCCAACAACATGAGAATGGAAACTCCCATGAGGATGAAGGACTTGGTCTGGGCGAAGATGGCCCCGCCAAAGAG
Organism: Thermus caldifontis; assembly: GCF_003336745.1. Classification (NCBI taxonomy): domain Bacteria; kingdom Thermotogati; phylum Deinococcota; class Deinococci; order Thermales; family Thermaceae; genus Thermus; species Thermus caldifontis. The sequence continues at coordinate 29,615 of NZ_KZ851835.1, forward strand.
CTCCACGGAGCCCTCGAGGTCCTCCACGGTGCGCATGCGCAGGAAGAACTCGTTGTGCCAAAGGCCCTCAATGAAGCGCACCAGGTCCTGGAGGATGAAGGAGACCCCGATGGCGGTGATGAGGGGCACCAGGCGGTTGGTGGTGCCCCTTTTCCGCAGGGGGCGGTAAGCGAAGCGCTCCACCAGGATGGCGGTGATCCCCGCCACCACCCCACCCAGGACTAGGGCGAGGAGGAGGAGAAGCAAGCCGTTCCCCACGTGGGGCGCCAGGTAACGGAAGACCTCCACCCCCACCACCGCTCCGATCATGAAGATCTCCGAGTGGGCGAAGTTGATGAGCTCCAAGACGCCGTAAACCATGGTGTACCCCAGGGCCACCATGGCGTAGACGAAGCCCAGGATGAGCCCGTCAAAGATCACCTGGGGCAGCAGGGCTAGGATTTGCTCCAGCAAGGTGCCTCCTTTCTCCGGGCTAAGGGGGGTGGCCTAGGGCCACCCCCCTGCAAAGGGCGTAGGCCGGTTACCTGGCGCCCGGGGCGGCCATCTCAATGACGCGGATCAGCTTGTTGTCCTCCCACTTGCCGGTGGAGGCCACCTGCATGATGAAGTACTTGGCCTTCTTGTTGTCGCCCTTGTCGTCGAACTCGATGGTGCCGGTGAGGCCTTCCATCTTCACCTGGCGCACCGCCTGGGCCACCTGCTCCCGGGTGGGCTTCTTGTCGCCCGCGGCCTTGATGGCGGCTTCCAGCCCGGCCAGGATCACGTTGGCGGCGTCGTAGGCGTAGATGCCAAAGCCCTCCATGTCCTTGCCGTACTTCTGCTTGAAGCGCTGGGCCACTGCCTTGGCCTTGGGGAAGGCGGAAACCGGGCCAGCCACCGTGGTGTAGAAGGTGCCGGCGGCGTTCTCCTTGCCCGCCAGGCGCACGAACTCGCTAGCGTCAAGCCCGTCCCCGCCCATGAGCCGGGTCTTGACCCCCCGTTCGCGGAGCTGCTTCACGAAGGGGCCAATCTGGCTGTAGATGCCCCCGAAGTAGATGAGCTCGGGCACGGGCCGGGCCCCGCGGATCTGGTTGATGATGGGCACGAAGTTGGAGGTCTCCTCGGTGCCCACGAAGGCCACGGCCTTGCCGCCCAGGGCCTCGAGGCGCTTCTTGAACTCCTCCGCCAGGCCCTGGCCGTAGGCGGTCTTGTCGTGGATGATGAAGACGTTTTTCACCTTCAGGTTGTTGAAGGCGTACTCCGCCCCCACCGGCCCCTGCACGTCGTCACGCCCACAGATGCGGTTCACATTGGGGAGCTTGCGGTCGGTGACCCGGGGGTTGGTGTTGGCGGGGGAGACCATGACCAGGTTCACCCGGGCGTACACCTCGCTGGAGGGGATGGCCACGCCCGAGTTCAGGTGGCCCACCACGCCCAGGATGTCGGGGTCGTTGATGATGCGGTTGGCGTTGGCCACGCCCACGTCGGGGTTGGCCTGGTCGTCGTAGGGGACCAGGACCAGGTCAAAGCCCAAGGCTTTGAACTTGGCCTTGGCCTCCTCGATGGCCAGCTCTGCCCCCAGCTTGATCTGTTCGCCCAGGGCGGCCTGGGGGCCGGAAAGGGGGGACTGGGTGGCGATCTTGATGACGTTGGCCTGGCCCAGGGCCATGCCCAGGGCGGCCACACCTGCTACCAGCAAGCCGATTTTCCTCATACGCACCTCCTTAAGAGCACGCGTTCGCGTTGCGGCCCCATTCTAAGGGGGGGGTACCGGTTCTTGTCAATGCCCCCTCGTAAGTTTATGCCTGACCCACGGGTCAGCCCCTCCCCCGGAGGGGGAGGGGTCCAATACCCACCCTTAGTACGTGGCCAGGTACTGGTCCAGCTCCCACTGGTGTACCGTGACCCGGTAGTCGTCCCACTCCATCTGCTTGGCCTGGAGGAAGTGGGTGTAGATGTGTTCCCCCAAGGCCTCCTGGATCACGGGGTCCTTCCTCAGGGCCTCGAGGGCCTCCCTTAGGGTTCCAGGAAGCTCGCGGATCTTGTGCTTGCGCCTTTCCCGCACGCTCATCTGGTAGATGTTGCGCTGGATGGGGGGTGGGGGCAGGAGCTTGCGCTCAATCCCGTCTATGGCGGCTGCGGCCATCACCGCCAGGGCCAGGTAGGGGTTGGCGGAGGGATCGGGCATCCTGAGCTCCGCCCGGGTGCCCACGCCCCGGCGGGCGGGTACGCGGATCATGGCGGAGCGGTTGGCCGCCGACCAGGCGATGTTGGTGGGGGCCTCGTACCCGGGGGTGAGGCGCTTGTAGGAGTTCACCAAGGGGTTGGTGATGGCCACCATGCCCTCGGCGTGCTCCAAAAGCCCGGCGATGAAGTGGAGGGCGGTCTTGGAGAGCTGGTACTCGGCCTTGGGATCAAAGAAGGCGTTCTCCCCGTTTTTGAAAAGGGAGAGGTGGGTGTGCATGCCGCTGCCGTTGATCCCCCGGATGGGCTTGGGCAGGAAGGTGGCGTGGAGGCCGTGGTTCAGGGCCACCCGCTTCACCACCCACTTGAAGGTGGCGATGTTGTCGGCGGTGGTGAGGGCATCGGCGTACTTGAAGTCAATTTCGTGCTGGCCCGGGGCCACCTCGTGGTGGGAGGCCTCGATCTCAAAGCCCATGGCCACCAAGACGTTCACCATGTCCCGCCGGGCCTCCTCCCCCTTGTCGATGGGGGCCAGGTCAAAGTAGCCCGCCCGGTCGTGGGTTTCCACGGTGGGAAGGCCCTCGGGGGTCCGGAGGAAGAGGAAGAACTCCGGCTCGGGGCCCGCATACATGGTGTCAAAGCCCAGCTTCTTAAGGCGCTCCACCTGGCGTTTCAACACGTAACGGGGGTCCCCCTCAAAGGGGCGGCCGTCGGGGTAGGCCACGTCGCAGATGAGCCGGGCCACCCGGCCGCGGGCGGGGTCTTCCAGGCTATCGGGCAGGATGACGAAGGTGTTGTAGTCGGGCTTGAGGAGCATGTCCGACTCCTCAATCCGGGTGAACCCCTCGATGGAGGAGCCGTCAAACATGATCTCCCCGTCCAGGGCCTTCTCAAACTGGGACTCGGGGACCTCCACGTTCTTGACCACGCCCAGGATGTCGGTGATCTGGAGGCGCAGGAACTTCACCTTCTCCGCCTTGAGCGCCTTGAGGATTTCCGCCTTGGTGTACGCCATTTTTGTCCTCCTTTGCCTGCCGGAGTGGGGTATTTCTCCTCTTTCCTCCGGCAGATTGCGCAAAGTGTACGGCAGAAATGTGCACATTGTCAAGAGGAGACGGTTCACCCGGTTGGCCACGGGCCTCGAGGTCCTTGACCTTCCCCTGACCGGGCTTTGGGTAGACTGAGGCCGGAGGTCAGGTATGTATAAGCGTCGGGAGATATTGAAGGCAGGGGCGGCTTTAGGCCTGGCGGGTTTGGGCTTAGGGCGGGCCCAGGGGGGTTTTACCCTCACCCTGGTGCACACCAACGACACCCATGCCCACCTGGAACCCATGGAGCTCACCCTTTCCGGCAAGAAGGTGCGGGTGGGGGGTGTGGCCCAGCGCATCGCCTTCTTTGACCGGCTAAGGGCGGCTCGGAAGAACCTCCTTTTCCTGGATGCGGGGGATGTCTTCCAGGGCACCCTCTACTTCAACCAGTACCGGGGCCTGGCGGACCGCTACTTCATGCACCGGGCCCTTTACCGGGTGATGGCCCTGGGCAACCACGAGTTTGACCTGGGGCCTGGCCCCTTGGCGGAGTTTTTGCAGGGGGCCCGGTTCAAGGTGGTGTCCGCCAACGTGGCGGTGGAGCGGGAGCCCCGGCTGAAGGGATTGTTGGCTCCTTATGCCGTGGTCCTGGTGGGGGGGGAGAAGGTGGGGGTGATCGGCCTCACCACCCCGGATACCCGGGAGATCGCCAACCCCGGGCCCACCGTGGACTTCCTGGACCCTTACGAATCGGCCCAGAAGGCGGTCTTTGAGCTTCTGCGGAAAGGGGTCAACAAGATCGTGGTCCTTTCCCACCTGGGCTACGGGGAGGACCTGAAGCTGGCCCGGAGGCTCGTGGGAGCGCAGGTGATCGTGGGTGGGCACTCCCACACCCTTTTGGGTAGCTTCCCCCACAAGGAGCTCGCCCCGGCAGGGCCCTACCCCACGGTGGTGAAGAACCCTGAGGGGAAGGATGTGCTGGTGGTCCAGGCCTGGGAGTGGGGGAAGGTGGTGGGCCTTCTGGAGGTGACCTTTGACGCCAGAGGGGAGCTCCTTGCCTACAAGGGCGAGCCCTTCCTCATGACCCCCGAGGTGGCCCCCGAGGACTTCTTCGCCAAGGAGGCCCTTTTGGCCTACGCCCAGCCGGTCTTGGCCCTGATGGGACAGGTGATCGCCCAGGCCAAGGTGGACCTCATCGGGGAAAGGGCCATGGTGCGGAGGCGGGAGAGCAACCTGGGGAACCTGATCGCCGACGGCATGGTCTGGAAGACCCGAAACGCCGGGGTGCGGATCGCCCTGCAAAACGGCGGGGGCATCCGGGCCTCCATTCCCAAGGGTCCCATCACCGTGGGGAAGGTTTACGAGGTGTTGCCCTTCGGCAACACCCTGGTGGTGCTGGACCTAAAGGGCAAGGAGATCAAGGCCGCCCTGGAGAATGGGGTTTCCCAGTGGGAGCAGACGGCAGGCCGCTTCCTCCAGGTTTCCGGCCTGCGCTACGCCTTTGACCTTTCCAGGCCCTCAGGGGACCGGGTGGTGCGGGTGGAGGTGAAGACGGAGAAGGGCTTTGTGCCCCTGGACCTCGAGGCCACCTACCGGGTGGTGGTGAACAACTTCATCGCCAACGGGGGCGACGGCTTCACCGTGCTCAAGGAGGCCCAAGGCTATAGGGTGGACACGGGCTTCAGCGATGCGGAAAGCTTCATGGACTACCTCAAGGAGCTCAAGGAGGTGGAGGCGGGCCTCGAGGGGCGGATTGAGGTGCTGAACGAGCCCAAGGGGGAAAGGCCTGCCTACTGGGCTTTCCAGCTTCCCATGGGAGTGGGCGTTTAAACCGCCCTTGGCTCGCTAGGACAGGAAAGGGGGCCCGGGGGACGCGTCCCCCGGGCCCTTGGTTTTACGGCTAAACAGCTACCGGGACCTGCACGGGGTCGCCCACCCGCACCAGGCCGCCCTCGAGGACCCGGGCATAAAGGCCCCGGCCCCCATAGAGGAGCTTGGGAAGCCTGAGGTCAAACTGGGAAAGGCTGGAGCAGACCGTGCACACATAGGAGAACTCCAAAAGGGCCTCCCCCACCCTCAGCCGGGCACCTGGGGGAAGGGCATGGGGGTCCAGGTCCAGGAGGAGGTTTTCCCCCAAGGCCCCGAAGGGAAGCTCAATGCCTGCCCCCTTGGCCTTTTCGTAGGAGAGAAGCCCGGCAACTAGGACGGCCCGGTCGGGATCTTTGCCCGCATGCCGGTCCCCCTTGGCCCCGAAACCGGCCACCAGCTCCAAGGTTTCCACCCGAGGCTTGGGAAGCCCCGAGCCCAGGCCCAGGTGGAGGGAGATCACGGTGCCCCTCATGGCAACCTCAGCCCTTGCCGGAGCTTTAGGACCTCTTCAGGGCTTAGGGCTTTGGCCCGGGCCGCCTTGACCTCATCGGGGCTGTAGGCTTTGAAGCCTTGGGGAGCCCCCCACCCTGCCAGGTGGTTCAGGACCAGGGCGACCTCTTCGTCGGAGAGCCAGGCGAAGCCGGGCATGACGCCCGTATACTCCTTGCCCTCCACCTTTATGGGGCCCTGGAGGCCGTACAGCACCGCCAACAAGAGGTAGGCCCGGCCTCCTTCCGCCTGGAGGATCTTTTCCACATGCCCTTTGAGGGGCGGGAAGGTGGGGGGATTGCCTTCCCCTTGCGGCCCATGGCAACCTTGGCAGTTGGCGTACACCTGGGCCCCGGTCTTGGGGGCGGGGGAGGCTTCGGCCTGGGGCGGGGTGGGCGGGGGTTGGGTGCCCAGGTAGGTGGCCAGGTAATCCAGGATGGCGGCCCGTTCCTCAGGGGTGATCTTTAGGCCCCGGAGCACCATCTCATCAATAACCCCGTCCCAGCGATCTCTAGAAAGCCGCTCCCTGGCGACGAAGCCGATGTCGTGGCAGGCTTGGCACTTGGCCAGGACCAGGTCCTTCCCCGGCCCCTCCGGTAGGGTGTACTGTCCCAGGGCCAGGTAACCGGCAAGGCCCAGGACTAAAATGCCGAGAGGGAAAAAGAGCCTTTTCGCTTTCTCCATCGTACCCCCCATGGGTATAGTGTAAGGGCAAAAAAGCCCCTGGCCGTGAGCCAGGGGCGGGATGGTCCTAGGCCACGGTGAACTTCACCCGCATCACGCCGTTATACTCGTAGCCCCGCTCGTTCCAGGCGATGTTGCCATCCAGGGGCTGGCTGCGGCCGGCGGCGTCCCAGGCCCGGGCCATGACCTCGTGCTGCCCGGGGCGCAGGTAGAGGGTGGTCCGCCAGCGGACCCAGGCAAAGGCTTTCCCCTGGGTGGCCAGCTGCGCCTGGTGCCAGGTGCGCCCTCCGTTGGTGGAAACCTCCACGCTCACGATGGGCACGATGCCGTCGTTGAAGGCCACCCCCTCCACCCGCACGTAAGGGCCTTCCACCGTCTGGCCCTCCAGGGGGGCAAAGATGAAGCTATTCAGGGTGACCAGCCAGTTGGGGCGGGAGTTCTGCAGGGTGTAGGGATAGCGCTTTCCAGGCTCCTGGGGCAGGAAGGGGAGGTGGGTGTTGGGGATTACGGGCACCCGGTAGCGGGGCACCTGCTCGGCGGTGGTGTTCTCGCCCTCGGCAAACTCGATCTTTTCCACCCACTTCACGTTGTTCACCCCGAAGTAGCCGGGGAACACCAAGCGTACCGGTCCGCCGTGGACGGCGGGCAGGGGTTCGCCGTTCATGTAAAGGGCCAGGAGGGCATGCTCCAGGGCATGGATGGGCACGGAGCGCACAAACTCGGGGGCGTTGCCCTGGCGGCTGGCATGGGCGGTGATGAAGAGGGCCTTCTCGCTCACCTTGACCCCTTTGGCTGCCAGGAAGTCTTTGAGGCGCACGCCGCGGAAGGTGACGTTACCTACCCCACCCCGTTGCCAGGGGTTGCCTGAGGGACGGGGGTTGTAGAGGGTGCGCCCGTTGCCCGAGCACTGGAGGACCATGGTGACCTCGGTCTGGGGCAGGGCGAAAAGCTCACTGGCCTCAAAGGTGAAGGGCTTGTCCACCAGCCCTCCCACCTCCACCTTCCAACCCTGGGGGCTGGCCCCTTCCACGGTGTTGTACCCGGGGAGGTCCACGTTGTTGCGGATATAGAGGATTTCCTTAGAGGTGCGCTCGGGGTTGCTGGCCAAAAGGTCATAGGGGGTTTCCATGACCACGGGGCGCTGGGAGAGGACGATGAGCTTGGGGTTCTTCCCCTTTACCAGCTGGTCTGCGGTAGGGGTCTGTTGGGCCAAGCCCCGCCCGCCTGTGGCCAGAAGTGCCGCCCCCATACCCATGAGCTTGAGGGTGGTACGCCGATCGACCTTTTCCATAGCACGCCTCCTCCTTCTTAGGACATTTGTCCCCTCAGGCCCATATGCTAGTCCTGTAACCCTACCCCTGTCAAGTTGGGGTAAATTGCAAAGAGCGCCTTTCCCAGGCCAACCTTTAACCTTCCTTATCCAGGGGTACCTTCCGGTTATGATAAGGGCCATGCTCAAGGGCGAAGGCCCTGGACCCTTGCCTCCCCTTCTCCAGCAGTACGTGGAGCTACGGGACCGCTACCCCGACTACCTCCTCCTCTTCCAGGTGGGGGATTTCTACGAGTGCTTCGGGGAGGATGCGGAAAGGCTGGCCCGGGCTTTGGGCCTGGTCCTCACCCACAAGTCCAGCAAGGACTTCACCACCCCCATGGCGGGGATTCCCCTACGGGCCTTTGATGCCTATGCGGAAAGGCTTCTCAAGATGGGTTTTCGCCTGGCGGTGGCCGACCAGGTGGAGCCGGCGGAGGAGGCGGAGGGCCTGGTGCGGCGGGAGGTGACCCAGCTCCTCACCCCCGGCACCCTGGTGCAGGAAACCCTCCTTTCCCGGGAGGCCAACTACCTGGCGGCCATCGCCACGGGGGATGGGTTCGGGGTGGCCTTTCTGGACGTTTCTACGGGGGAGTTTAAGGGGACGCTTTTGAAGAGCAAAAGCGCTCTCTACGACGAGCTATTCCGCCACCGGCCCGCGGAGGTGCTCCTGGCCCCGGAACTGCGGGAGAACGGGGCGTTTGTGGAGGAGTTTCAGAAGCGTTTTCCGGTGATGCTCTCCCAGGCCCCCTTCGATCCCGTGGGCGAGGGGCCCTTGGCCCTGCGCCGGGCCCAGGGGGCGCTCCTTTGGTATGCCCGCTGGACCCAAGGGGAAGGGTTCTCCCCCAGGCCCTTTCGCCCCTATGACCCTGGGGCCTTCATGCGCCTGCCGGAGGCTACCTTGAGGGCCCTCGAGGTCTTTGAGCCCATCCGGGGGCAGGACACCCTTTTTGGTGTCCTGGACGAGACGCGCACCGCCTTCGGTCGTAGGCTCCTGCAAAGCTGGCTAAGGCATCCCCTGGTGGAGAAGGCCCCCCTGGAGGCCCGTTTGGATCAGGTGGAACGGTTCGTGAAGGAGGGGGCCTTGCGGGAGGGGGTGAGGCGGCTCTTCTTCCGCTTGGCAGACCTGGAGCGGCTTTCCACCCGGTTGGAGATGGGGCGGGCCACGCCCCGGGACCTGGGAGCCTTGCGCCGTAGCCTGGGGATCCTCCCCGAGATCAAGGCCCTTCTGGGGGAGGAGGTGGCGCTTCCCAACCTTGCTGCCCTGGGGGAAGAGCTGGAGGCGGCCTTGGTGGAGGACCCTCCCCTAAAGCTTTCCGAAGGGGGGCTCATCCGCGAAGGCTACGACCCCCACCTGGACGCCCTGCGCCAGGCCCACCGGGAGGGGGTGGCCTATTTTCTGGAGCTGGAGGAGAGGGAGAAGGCCAGGACCGGCATCCCCACCCTGAAGGTGGGCTACAATGCCGTTTTCGGCTACTACCTAGAGGTAACCCGGCCCTACTACGAGCGGGTTCCCCCCGAGTACAAGGCCATCCAGACGCTAAAGGACCGGCAACGCTACACCCTGCCGGAGATCAAGGAGCGGGAAAGGGAGCTCTACCGCCTCGAGGCCCAGATCCGCCGCCGGGAAGAGGAGGTCTTTTTAGAACTTAGAGAGAAAGCCAAGGGGGAGGCGGAGGCCCTGAGGGAGGCGGCGAGGGTCCTGGCGGAGCTGGACGTCTACGCCGCCTTGGCGGAGGTGGCGGTGCGCTACGGCTACACCCGGCCCCGTTTTGCGGAGCATCTTCGCATCCGGGGTGGGCGTCACCCCGTGGTGGAAAGGCGCACGGGCTTTGTTCCCAACGACCTGGAGATGGCCCACGAGCTGGTTTTGGTCACCGGGCCCAACATGGCGGGGAAGAGCACCTACCTGCGCCAGACGGCCCTCATCGCCCTTCTGGCCCAGATGGGCAGCTTTGTGCCCGCAGAGGAGGCCATCCTTCCCCTCTTTGACCGCATCCTCACCCGCATCGGGGCCTCCGACGACCTGGCGGGGGGGCGGAGCACCTTCATGGTGGAGATGGAGGAGGTGGCCTTAATCCTTAAGGAAGCTACGGAAAGCAGCCTGGTTCTCCTGGACGAGGTGGGAAGGGGGACGAGTTCCTTGGATGGGGTGGCCATCGCCACCGCCGTGGCCGAGGCCCTGCACGAAAGGCGGTGCTACGCCCTCTTCGCCACCCACTACTTTGAGCTCACCGCCTTGCCCCTTCCCCGGCTTAAGAACCTCCACGTGGCCGCCAAGGAGGAGGAGGGGGGGCTGGTCTTTTACCACCAGGTCCTCCCGGGCCCCGCCTCCAAAAGCTACGGGGTGGAGGTGGCCCGCATGGCGGGGCTTCCCAAGGAGGTGGTGGAGCGGGCCAAGGCCCTTCTCCAGCTCCTTACCGCCCGGAGGGAGGGGGTGGCCGAGGCGGTGTTGGAAAGGCTTTTGGCCCTGGACCCCAATAGCCTCACCCCCCTCGAGGCCCTCCGCCTCTTGCATGAGCTCAGGGCCTTGGCCTTAGGTGCCCCCCTGGATACCATAAAGGGGTGATCCGCCCGCTTCCCGAGGAACTCCGGGGGCTTCTGGCCCGGGGCGAGGTGGTCTTTTCCCTAAAGGATGCGGTGCGGGAGCTTTTGGAAAACGCCTTGGACGCTGGGGCCAAAAGGGTGCGGGTGGAGCTTTTCGGCGGGGGAAGGGAAAGGATCGTGGTGGAGGATGACGGCGAGGGGATCCCCTTTGCGGAGCTTCCCTTGGCGGTGGAGCCCTTTGCCACCAGCAAGCTCCAGGACCCCGGGAGGATCGCCACCCTGGGCTTCCGCGGCCAGGCCCTTTATGCCCTAAGGCAGGCGGCCCTCCTCCGCATCCGCTCCCGGCCCCGCCTCCAGGTGGGTGGGGGGCTTCTTTTGGCCCATAGGGACCGGGTGGAGCTCAAGGAGGTGCCCGCCCCCCCGGGGACCCGGGTGGAGGTGGTGGGCCTTTCGGGGGAGGGCTCGGAGCGGGAGGTGGGGGAGCTTTTAAGGCGCTATCTCCTTCACTATCCTTGGCTTTCCCTGGCCTTCTTCGCCGAGGGGGAGGCCCGGCTCCTCTTCCCGGGGGCCGGGCTTAAAGAGGCAGCCCGGCTGGCCTTTGGCCGGGTCTTGGCGGAAAGGCTTCTCTACCTCAGGGGACAGGCTGGGGAGATGCGTTTGGAGGGGCTTCTTTCCGGGCCCCAGGCCTCCCGCACCCGGCCCGACCTCCTCTTCCTCGCCATCAACGGCCGCCCCGTGGTTTGGCCCCAAAGGCTCCTAAAGGTGGTGCGCCGGGCCTACCGGGAGCTTCTGCCTGAGGGGCATTTTCCCGTGGGGGTCTTGAACCTCACCCTGCCCCTCCCTGCCTTCCGTTTGCGCTTGGATGCCCGGAAGGAGGAGGTGGAGGTCTTGGAGGAGGTGGAAGCGTTTGTGGAGGAAAGCCTGCGCCAGGCCTTCCAGGAGGGAAACCTGGCCCGAAGCCTTCCCGAGCCCAGGCCCCTTCTGCCCCTAAGCCCGCCCACCCCCTCGGGGCTTCCCCGGCTGCGGTATCTGGGCCAGTTCCGGGATAGCTACCTCCTGGCGGAGGCGGGGGACACCCTGTATGTGGTGGACCAGCACGCCGCCCACGAGCGGGTGATCTACGAGGAGTTCCAAAGGGATCTTAGAGAGGAGGGGCTAAGGGAGCTTCCCTACCCGGTGCTGGTGGAGCTTTCCCCCATGGAGGAGGCCCTTCTGCCCGAGAGGGAGGAGGCCTTGGCCTCCCTTTTTGCCCTCGAGGCCTTTGGCCCTGGCCGGGTCAGGCTCCTCAAGGCGCCCTCTTTTCTCCATCCCTACCCCCTTCTCCTTCCCGAAATCTTCCGCGAGGCCCTAAGGGGGGAGGGGAAAAGCCTCAAAGAGCTCTTGGCCCGCGTGGCCTGCCTGCCCGCGGTGAAGGCGGGGTATCCTTTATCCCAAGCGGAGGGCCAGGCCCTTTTGGATGCCCTTTTAAGGTGCGAAACCCCCTGGGTCTGCCCCCATGGCCGCCCCACCCTCTTGGCCCTTAGGGAGGAGGACCTCATCCGGCGCTTTGGCCGCCGCCAGGGGGCGAGGGCAGGAGAAGGATCCCGTCCTCGTCTGCTAGAAGAAAGCTTCCCGGAAAAACCGTGGCCCAAGGGAGGCTAAGGGGCACATCCATCTCTCCCAGGCCCTCCTTGGCGCTTTTCCTGGGGGTGGCCGCCAGGGCCAGGATGCCCATGGGCACTTGCCGGAGTTCCTCCACATCCCGCACCGCCCCGTGCACCACCACCCCGGCCCAGCCCCTTTGCCAGGCTAGCCGGGCCAGGTTGCCGCCCAAAAGGGCGGTTTTCAAGGAGCCTCCTCCATCCACCACCAGCACCTGGCCGGCTCCTTCCTCCTCCAACATCCTTCGCACCAAGGCGTTGTCCTGGAACACCTTTAGGGTGCGCACCCGGCCTTGGAAGCGGGCTTTTCCGCCAAAGCTCTTGAAGACCATGGGGAGGGTTTCCGCCTCGAGGTGGGCGTCCGAAAGGTCGGTGGTCCGCCAGTCCATGGGGATATAGTAGCCCCTATGGAAGAGGCGCGGCTCCTCATCACCTGCCCGGACCGGCCCGGCATCGTGGCTGCCGTGTCCGGGTTCCTCTACGCCCACGGGGCCAACATCACGGATCTGCAGCAGTATTCCACCGACCCGGAAGGAGGCACCTTCTTCATGCGCCTGGCCTTCACCACCCCCCACCTGGACCTCTCCCGTCCCGCTTTGGAGCGGGCCTTCCAAGACGTGGTGGCCAGCCGCTTTCAGATGGAGTGGCGCTTGGCCTACGCTTCGGAGAGGAAACGGGTGGCCATCTTGGTTTCCCGGCCCGCCCACGCCCTTTTGGAACTCCTTTGGCGCTATAGGGTGGGGGAGCTTTCCATGGACCTGCGCATGGTGATCTCCAACCACCCCCATCACCAGGAGGAGGTGGAGCGCTTCGGCATCCCCTACCACCATGTGCCCGTGGACCGGGGACGTAAGGAGGAGGCCGAGGAGAGGATTCTGGCCCTTCTTGGGGAAGAGGGGGTGGAGCTTGTGGTTCTAGCCCGCTACATGCAAATCCTCTCCCCCCGGTTTGTGGCCCGGTACCCCATGCGCATCATCAACATCCACCACTCCTTCCTGCCGGCCTTTGCCGGGGCCGATCCCTACCGCCAGGCCCACGAGCGGGGGGTGAAGCTCATCGGGGCCACGGCCCACTACGTCACCGAGGAGCTGGACCAAGGCCCCATCATTGAGCAAGACGTGGTGCGGGTATCCCACCGCCACACGGTGGCGGAGATGCGCCGGCTTGGGCAGGAGCTGGAGCGCACCGTCTTGGCCCGGGCGGTGCGCTGGCACCTGGAGGACCGCATCCTGGTCCACGGCAACAAAACCGTGGTCTTCGTCTAATCTGGGCCTAACCGCAAGGGCGTAAGGTGGGGCCAGGAGGTGGTGCATGAACCTCAGCCGGTCCTTCGTAGGCTTTTTGGTCCTTGCCCTGATGGCGGGGGTGGTGCTTTGGTGGGGGTTAAGCAACGGCCAGACCCAGCGTACCCAGCCCCCACCGCCTTCCGATGCCGGGCTTTTGGAATACGAGCGCAACACGGTGGAGATCGTGGAGAAGTACGGGGACGGGGTGGTCTACGTGGGGGTGGTGACCCGTCCCCAAAACGTCCAGCTTCCCCCGGGCTTTGAGTTCTTCGCCCCCTTCTTGCAGATGCCTCCTCAGGAAGGGGCGGGTTCAGGCTTTGTCATTGACAAGGAAGGCTATATCCTCACCAACTACCACGTGGTGGAGGGGGCGAGCCGCATCACGGTGAAGTTCCACAACGACCCTGGCGAGTACCGGGCCCGCTTGGTGGGGGCAGCCCCCCCTTTGGATGTGGCCCTCTTGAAGGTGGAGGCTCCCCGGGAGAAGCTGGTGCCTTTGGTCCTGGGGGATTCCGACCGCATCCGGGTGGGGCAGAAGGCCATCGCCATGGGGAATCCCTTCGGCCTGGAGTTCACTGTGACCCAGGGGATCGTCTCCGCCATCCGGGAAAACCCAGGAGCCATTGGGGATGAGTCGGGCCTGGTGCCCCAGGTGATCCAGACGGATGCCGCCATCAACCCGGGCAACTCCGGTGGGCCCCTTCTCAACTCCCGTGGGGAGGTGATCGGCATCAATACCGCCATCTTCACCCCCACGGGCCAGTTTGGGGCCGCCCAGTTCGCCGGGGTGGGGTTTGCCCTGCCCATCAACCTGGTGAAGCAGTACCTGCCCGAGCTGAAGGCGGGAAAGACCCTCAACGCCGAGGAGATCATCAAGAACCGCCCCCGGCTTGGCGTGTCCCTCGTGCCCCTTTCCGTTTACCCCGAGAAGTTGCGCCAGCAGTACGGGCTTCCCGCCTCAGGCCTCATGGTGCAGGAGGTGGAGCGGAATAGCCCTGCGGCCCGGGCGGGCCTAAGGGCCCCAACCCGCTTTGCCTACCTGCAACTCCCCACGGGGGAGACCCTCCAGGTGGGGGTGGATGGGGATGTGCTTCTCAAGGCGGACGGCGTGCCCTTAACCTCCATCGCCCAGCTCCGGCGGGTCCTTTACAGCAAGAAGCCGGGGGAGGCGGTGAGCCTCGAGGTCTTCCGCCAAGGCCGCACCTTCACCGTGCGCGTGGTACCCCAGGTGATCCGCTAGCCACGGGATTAAGGGGGCCAGAGGAGGCGTAGCCGCAGGCATCCCTTTTGCACCCGGAACCAGGTGCCCCCTAGCCTTAGGGCCAGGCCCACCTCGGAGCAGTAGGCCAGGACCTTCCGCCGCTCCTTGGCCAGGGCCTGGTTCCAGGGGTATTCCCCGGCGGTGTAGTAGGCCTCCGTTTCCGGGTCGGTGTAGGCCTGAAAGCCCTGGAAGGCCCAAAGCGGGTGGAACTCCAGAAGGACGGGTTTCCCCGTGACCGTGTTCACGAACTCCACCTGCCCCTTTTCCCAGGGGGTGAGGAGCAGATACTGCCTTTTTGCCCCCTCTTCCACCGCCACCACCCGCACCAGGGCCAAGAGGACCAGGGCCGACCAAAAGGCCCAGCTCCTAGGGAGCTGGGCCAGCTTGGTGGGGAAGGGAGCGGGTTTCACGGCCCTACTTCAAGGCCCCGGCTTCCCGGAAGTAGCGGAGGGCCCCTTCGTGGTAGGGGATGGTGCCTCCCACGAAGCGCACGGCGTTTTCCAGGCTGGTATCCCTGGCGGCGGCCACCGCCTGGCGCAGGGTGGCCAGGTTCTCAAAGGTGGCCCTGGTGAGGGCATAGGCGGCCTCTTCCGGGAGGCTTTGCGGACAGACGAAGAGGTTCCAGAAGGTGAGGGTAGGGGTGTCGCTCCGGGCGCCGTAGACCGCCTTGGGGATCACCCCGGGGCCGGCAAGGCCGGGGAAACGCTTCTGGAAGGTCTGGACCACGGTGCTCTTGGGATCCAAGGGTACCAGATGGATCCTCTGCCCCTTGCGGGCCAGGGAGGCCGCAAGCTCGGTGATGGCCCCCGTGGGCAGGCCCCCCGACCAGAAGAAGGCGTCGATGTTGCCCTCAGAGAGGGCGTTGGCGCTCTCCTGGGCGCCTAGGCGCTCCTGCTTGGCGAAGTCCTTGGGGGATAGCCCCGCCGCCTGCAGGACCAGTAGGGCCTCCACCTCGGTCCCCGAGCCCGGGGCCCCGGTGGATACCCGCTTGCCCTTTAGGTCCTGCACCACCCGGATACCGGTGCCTTCCCGGGTGACGATGTGCAGGAAGTTGGGGTACATGGCGAAGAGGATGCGCACACTTTTGGCAGGCCTCTCCTTAAAGCGGTCGTGCTGTCCGGTGTAGGCCAGATAGGCGGAGTCCGGCAACACGGTGGCGCAGTAGTAGGTTCCTCCGCCGGTGCGGTTTTCCAAAAGAAGCAGGTTGTCGATGGAGGCTGCCGTCTGGATGGCCTGGGCCTCAGCCACCCCGGCCTTGTTCCAGATCTCCGCCAGGGTGGTGCCGTAGTAGAAGTACACGCCCCCCACGCCTCCTGTGGCCACTACCACCTTGGGCTTTTGGGCCAAAGCTAAGCCCGCCAAGGCCAAAAGGACCAAGAGGACTCTCTTCATCGCCTTGCCTCCTTTCCTTCGGCTTTACCCTAAGCCTTTGTTTGCGCCCCCGTCAATCCCTTGCGGAAGAAGGGAAGGCCCAAGAGGAAGGCGACCAGGTTGAGAAGCCCGTAAGGTACGAAAAGGAGCACCGCCAGCAGGCCCAAAGCCCAAGCCTCCCAACGCTTAAGCGGCCTTCGGGTGTAGCCGGCGGCGGAGGCGGATAGGTAAACGATACCCGCGGCTACGGAAAAGAAGCGCTCCAGCACCATGGCCCAGGCCTCCCCAGGCGGGGAGTTTTCCAGAACCGGTATAATAAGTAGGGCAGTTCCTGAGTAAGAGAGCAGGAAAAAGAACCCCACCAGGTACTTGGAAAGGGCTACCCTAGCGGCGTAGACCCCGGTGAGGAGGGGGTTGGTGCCAAAGACGCTGCTGGCCGCGTAGGCGGAGAGGGCCACCGGCGGGGTCACGTCCGCCAGCACGGCGTAATAGAAGAGGAACATGTGGGTGGCGAGGAGGGCGGCGGAGTCGGGGATGCCGTTTTGCCTGGCCAGGGCGATGATGGCGGGGGCGGTGAGGGCCGAGGTGAGCACGTAGGTGGCGGTGGGGGGTACCCCCATGCCCAGCACCAGGCTGAAGATGGCGGTGATGAGGGTGGCGAGAAGCAGGCTTTCCCCGGAAACCTGTTGCAATAGCTGGCTGAACTTGGAGGGGAGGCCGCTTATCACCATCATGGCGAAGATGAGGTTGGCGGCGGTGACCGCGGTGCCGATGGGCAGTAGGGTGCGGAAGCCCTCGGAAAGCCCGTGGAAGATGGGGGCAAGGCCTTTCGGCCTCAGTGTGGGATCCAAATACGTCAAGGCAATGAAGAAAACAAGGGCTAGGCTGGCGGCGGTGCGCACCTCGTAGCCCAGATAGAGCATGGCGATGATGAGGAGGATGGGCAGGAAGAGGGTGCTATAGCGCAGGGCGTAGGCCCTGCGGCTCATGCCCAGCTCAGCGCCCACAGGAGGCAGGCCCGCCTTGCGGGAGTAGAACTCGTTGAAGGCCAGCACGGCGGTCAGGTACAGCAAGGCTGGCCCTAAGGCCATGACGATCACCTTCAGGTAGGGGATCTGGAGGATCTCCACCATGATGAAGGCGATGGAGCCCATGACGGGTGGGGTGATGAGGGCGATGGTGCCGGCGGTGGCCACCAAACCCGCCGCCACCAGGCGGTCATAGCCCGCCCTTTCATAGAGGGGCTTGGTGAGGGCGGCTACGAACTGGGTGTCGGCGGCCCCCGATCCGGAGAACATCCCCATGAACACGCTGGCCAACCCCGTGACCCGCCCCGGGGTGGCGGGGTGCTTGCCCACCAGGGCTAAGGCCAGGTTGGCCACCACCTTTCCCAGCCCTAAGGCCCCGATCATGCCGGAAAGCAGGGTGAAGTAGACCAGGTACTTGGCGGAAACCCCGGTGATGAGGCCGTAGATGCCGGCTTCCGTCTCGTTGAAGGTCTTGCCCAGGAGAAGGTCGATTCCCTGGCGGCTTCCCTTAAAGGCCCCGGGAAAGAGGTCAGCGTAAAGGTTGTAGCTGAAGAAGAAAAGGACCAGGACGGGCATTACGGGGCCCAAAAGGCGGTAGACCAGCCCCAGGACCAGCATGATGAGCCCGAAGGACATGGCCATGTCCCAGGGCTGGGGAAGCACCGCCCGGTAGACCAGCTCCTCAAAGAAGCGGAGCTGGTAGAGGGTGGGAAAGAGGGCCAGGAGGACGGCCAAAAGATCCGCCGGGCGCTTAAGGCTGGGCAGAAGGGCCGGCAGGGCTGCCACCGCCCAATAGAGCACGCCCGTGGCCTTGGCCTCCCAGGGCAGGCTGACCCCGGGAACGCTGGGGAAGAGGAAGTTGTAAAGGGGGATGAGGGTAAAGAGGAAGAAAACCCAGGCCCCAAGGGTCCGCTTCCGAGGGAGGTAGAAGGAAACCAGATAGCCTCCCAGGAGGAGGAAGAGCACGTGGGTGCTTCGCTGGAGCTGAACGATGTCCAGGATGGGTATCTCCGCCTTGGCTAAGGGGGTGAAGGGGTGGAGGACCAGATAGAGGCTATAAAGGGCTCCAAGGATCAGGATCCAGCGGGTGAATCGGGCCAGGGGGGTGGTGGGTGAGGTTTGAGGATGCTCGAGCTCCATGGGTTCCTCCAAAAAAGCCCGGGGCCTGGAGGCTTCCAGGACACCCGGGCAGGCGCATGGCTTACTTGATGAGGCCTTTTTCCTTTAGGTACCGCTCGGCTCCCGGGTGGAAGGGGATGGGAAGTTTGCCATAGAGCTTGGCGGTGGCCTCGAGGCTGGTGTCCTTGGCGGCGGCCACGGCGGTGCGCAAGGTGTCCAGGTTCTCGAAGATGGCCTTCATGATGGCGTAGCCGGCGTCCGCGGGCAGGCTATCCGGGCAGACCACGATGTTGCCCGTGGCCAGCCCGGGCACATCGGTGCGGGTGTTGTACACGTTCTTGGGCACCTTGTAGGGCTCCACCAGGCCGGGGAACCTCTTCATGGCCACCTGGGCGGTGGTGCTCTTGGGGTCGATGGGGATCAGGTAGATGCGGTCTCCCTTGCGGGCGAGGGTTTGGGAAAGCTCCACGATGGAGCTGGTGGGGATACCGCCCACCCAGAAGAAGGCGTCCAGGGTACCCTCGGCCAAGGCCTTGGCCGCCTCGGCCACGGGCAAGCGCTCCCGCTTGGCAAAGGTTTCCGGCTTGACCCCGGCCCCCTGGAGGACCAGAAGGGCCAGGTTTTCCGTACTGGAGCCGGGCTGGCCGGTGGAGACCCGCTTGCCCTTAAGGTCTTGCACCACCTTGATGCCACTTTTTTCCGTGGTCACGATATGGATGAAGGAAGGATACATGTAAAAGAGCACCCGCTGGGTCTTGGCGGGCCGGTCTTTGAAGCGGGGCTCCTCCCCGGTGTAGGCCACGTAGGCGGAGTCGGTGGTGGTGAGGGCGCAGTAGTAGGTGGTGCCCGAGGTGCGGTCCCTTAGGAGCTGGAGGTTGTCGTAGGAACCGCCCGTCTGCACCGGCTGGGCCTCCGCCACCCCCGCTTTGTTCAGGATGTCGGCCATGGCGGTACCGTAATAGAAGAAGACCCCTCCGGTGCTGCCCGTGCCGATCACCACCTTGGGTTTCTGGGCCAGGGCGAGGCCTAGGGCCACCAAGCCGATGAGGATAAGGATTCTCTTCATGGTCACCTCCCGTATACTTTTGCGCCCCTACCCTACCCCACCGCCCTATGCCTGTCAAGGTGAGGGACGCCCCAGCATCCGCACCTGGAAGGCCCTTAGGAGGTCGGTTTTGCTGAGGATGCCCACAAGGCGGCCTTCTTCCATCACCAGGGCCCGGGCATACCCCTGTTCCGCCATGCGCTCCATGGCGGTGAGGGCGTCCTCCTCGGGGGAAAGGACCAGGGGCTCTTTGAGGTAGTGGACCACCGGGGCCACGGGGTTGGCGCCCTCCAGCCCCTCGAGGCCCACCACCCCCAAAACCTGCCCCTCCTCCACCACGGGGAAGCCGGAAACCTTGTGGACCAAGGCCAGGCTCAAGACCTCCTGGACGGGAAGGGAGGGGGGGATGACCAAGGGTTCTGGGGTCATGAGGTCCTTGACCTTGAGCCCACTTAGCGCCTGGGCCAGGAGGGTGGCCTCCACCTCGGCCCTCGAGGCCATGTACACGAAAAAGGCGATGAGGATCAGGAAGGGATTGAAGACCACCAAACCGAATAGCCCCAGGGCCCAGGCCACCGCCTGGCTTAAGGCCAGGGCCTGCCGGGTGGCCTGGAGGTAGGGTTTCCTAAAGGCCAGCAGCGCCCGGTAAACCCGCCCCCCATCCAGGGGCAGGGCGGGGAGGAGGTTGAAAAGCCCCAGCATCAGGTTCACCAAGGCCAGGTAGTGGGTGAGAAAGCCCATGGCTCCAGCCTCCAGGCGGGCCAGGCGGAAAAGGAGGGCCAGGGCAAAACTCACCGCGGGGCCCGCCAGGGCCACCCAGAGCTCCTTTTTGGGTTCTTGGGGGACGCGCTCCATCTGGGCCACGCCTCCTAAAAGCCAGAGGGTGATGCGCTTGGTCTCAATGCCAAAGCGCCGGGCGGTGAGGGCATCGCCTAGCTCGTGCAGGAGCACGGAGAAAAAAAGACCCAAGGCGGCCAAAAGGCCCAGGAGAAAGGGCCACGGGCCCTGGAGGAGGCCGGGGTCTTCCGGCAGGCCAAAAAGCTCCAGGTAGATGGGCAGGTTACTCCCAATGAGGAAGGCCAAAAGGGGCAGGATCAGGAGAAGGGAAAGGTCCAGCTGGATGGGGATCCCCAGGATGCGGAAAAGGGTTAGGCCGCGCTGGAACATGCACCAAGTATAGACGCGGGCCCCGGGAAGGCCTTGATAATGACCGGTCAGTCAGCCTTAGGATAGGGGGGTGCTGGCCCTGGCCCTCCTCAAAGACCCCCTCTACCGCTCCTACTGGCTCGCCCTTTTCACCTCCCAGATGGGCACCTGGATGCAGGCGGCGGCCCAGGCCTGGCTGGTCCTTCTCCTTA
This sequence comes from Thermus caldifontis, assembly GCF_003336745.1. Taxonomy (NCBI): domain Bacteria; kingdom Thermotogati; phylum Deinococcota; class Deinococci; order Thermales; family Thermaceae; genus Thermus; species Thermus caldifontis. The sequence goes on from NZ_KZ851835.1 coordinate 49,812, forward strand.
CGGGAAGCGCCGAACGGCTTGGGCTGGTGGTGGCCTTGCAGTTCCTGCCCTCTTTGCTCTTCTCCCTTCCCGCTGGGGTTTTAGCGGACCGGTACCCCAAGCGGAACCTCCTCCTTTTCACCCAGGGGGGCATGATGCTCCTGGCCCTTATCATGGCCCTTTTCATCCTCATGGGATGGGTGCGCTACGGCCACGTGCTCCTCTTCGCCTTCCTCTATGGGGCCCTGAACGCCATGGACCTTCCCGTGCGCCAAAGCTTCACCGTGGAGCTGGCGGGCCGGGACCGCTACCCCGGGGCCATCGCCTTAAACTCCTTCGGTTTCAACCTGAGCCGGCTATTGGGGCCAGCCCTGGCCGGGGTCTTGATCGCCCTTTTCGGCGTGGGGGTGGCCTATCTGGCCAACGCCCTTTCCTTTCTGCCCCTTCTGTGGGTCCTCCGTCAGGTGCCCCCCGGTTCCAGGGGCGAGGAGGGGGATGGCCGCTGGTGGCGGGAAGCCCAGGAAGGCGTGCGGTTTGTCCTCCAGCATCCCCTGGTGCGCCGGGTGGTGGGGCTGGTGCTGTTTGCCAGCCTTCTGGGGATGAACTTCCAGACCCTGGTGCCCGCCTATGCCCGGTTGGTGCTGGGTCTTTCCGCCACCGGGTATGGGGCCTTGCTTTCCAGCGTGGGGCTTGGCGCCTTGGGGGCGGCCTTGGTCATGGCCTTTACCGGTAAGCCCAAGCCAAGGAGGCTACTTCTAGGGGTCTTTCTCCTTTCCTTGGCGCATCTCGGCCTTTACCTGCCCCAGGCCTCCTTGGCCTCTTTCTTTTTGGCCCTGGGGGGGTTTGGCATGATCTCCGTGCTCATCAACGCCAATACCCTGGTGCAGCTTTCCGTGCCCGACCGGATCCGGGGCCGGGTCATGGCGGTGTACAGCCTGGTGATGCTGGGAACCGGGCCTTTGGGGGCTTACCTCACCGGCTTCCTTTTTGAACATCTGGGAGGACGGCTGGCCGCCTTGGTCCTGGGGGGAGCCGTGCTCCTGGTGGGCCTGTACCAGCTGCGTGCCTGGCCTACGGAGCCCAGTCCTCCGGCCTAGGCCCGAGGCCCAAGCGCCAGGCCACCCCTTGGGCTACCCGGACTCCCGCCCTGCCGTCCCCATAGGGGTTTTTGGCCTGGCGCATGCGGGCCAGTTCCTCTGGGTTTCGCAAAAGCCCCGCCACCACCCGGTATACCCTTTCGGGATCCGTGCCCGCCAGCTTGAGGATGCCCGCTTCCAGGCCTTCCGGCCTTTCCGTCACGTTCCTGAGCACCACCACGGGAACCCCCAAGGCGGCCCCTTCCTCCTGCAGCCCCCCGGAGTCGGTGACGAGAAGGAGGCTTTCCCGCATGAGGGCGGCCATGGGCCCGTAGTCCAGGGGGTCTAGAAGGAGAAAGTTGTTCACCCCCTTCAGCACTGGGTAAACCGCCTCCCGCACCACGGGGTTCAGGTGCACGGGGTAGACGAAGGTGAGGTGGGGAAAGGCCTCGGCCACCTTCCTTAAGGCCCGGGCCAGCTCGGAAAGGATGGGCCAGTTCTCCCGACGGTGCATGGTGACGGTCACGTAGGGCCCCGGAGGAAGTCCTTGGGGAAGCTGGCCTAGCCGGGCGGCCAAGAGCACGGCATCCACCCCCGTCTGGCCGGTGACCAGGATGGTTTCCGGGGGCTTGCCTTCCCTCAACAGGTTCTCCCGCGCCAGCGGGGTGGGGGCGAAGTCCAGGTCGGTGAGGGCGTCGGTGAGGCGACGGTTGGCCTCCTCGGGGAAGGGTTCCTTGAGGTTGCCACTCCTTAAGCCCGCCTCCACATGCCCCACGGGAAGCCCCACCAGAAAGGCGGCCCAGGCCACGGCGAAGGTGGTGAGGGTGTCCCCATGGACCAGGACGTAGTCCGCCCGCATCTCCTCCAGGGCCCTTGCTGCCTGGGGCAGGATGCGGGCCGCCAGGTCGGGCAAAGCCTGGCGTTCTTGCATCACGTCCAGGTTCCTGTCCTCTTGGATGCCAAAAAGCCCCAAGGCCTGCCTGAGTTGTTCCCGGTGCTGGCCGGTGAGGAGGACCAGGGGTTTGATATGGGGGTGCTCCTTGAGGGCCAGGTAGACCGGGGCCATCTTGGTGGCCTCGGGCCGCGTGCCAAAGGCTAGGACTACCCGCTTCATGCTATTCTACCCCCCTCCAAAGGGCCCTTAAGCGGCGGTAGGTCACCCAGCCCAGGCCCGAGACCGTGGCCAGGAGGCTTGCCAGGATGGCCTCCTTGGGCATGCCCAGATAGGCCATGGCCAGGAGGTTGAAGAGGAGGGCTAGGCCCCAAAGGAGAAAGGCCACCCGCCTTTGCGAAAGCCCTCGGGCGAGAAGCCGGTGGTGGATGTGGTCCTTGCCCGGGGTGGAAAGGGGGTTTTGCCGCCTTAAGAGCCTTCGCACCACCACCTGGGTGGTGTCCAGGATGGGCAGGAGGAGGAAGAGGGCGGGCGGCAAGAGACCTAAAAAGGTGGTGAGCTTTAGGTTGCCCAGAAGGGCGGTGGCCGCCAGGGTGTAGCCCAGGAAGTAGGCCCCGGCATCCCCCAGGATGATGCGGCTGGGGTGCAGGTTGTGCCGCAGAAAGCCTAAGGCGGCCCCGGCCAGGGCCGCCAGGACCAGGGTGCCCGCCGCCCAGTAGGGAAACTGGGCGCTGACGAAAAGGAGGCTCATGGCGCTGATGTAGGCGATGCCCCCAGCCAAGCCGTCCAAGCCGTCCATCAGGTTCAAGGCGTTGGTAATGCCCACCACCCAAAGCCAGGTGAGGAAAAGCCCCAAGGCGGGGTCCAAAGGGGTGCCGAAGGCGGCCTCAAACCGCACCCCCACCGCCATGAGGAGAAGGGCCGCCAAAGTTTGGGCGAAGAGGCGGAAAAGGGGAGGAAGGCCGAACTGGTCATCGATGAATCCCACCAGCACCAGCCAGGCTCCCCCAAGCAGGATGGCAAGGATCTGGATAAGAACGTGCTCCACCAGGATAGGCCTTAGGAAGGCCGCCACCACCAGGGCCAAGACCACGCCCGCATAGACCGCAAGGCCCCCGGCGTTGGGCAGGGGCTCCCGGTTGAGGCGCCTTTCGTTGGGCATGTCCGCCCACCCTACCTTGAGGGCGAAGCGGCGCACCTGGGGCAGGAAGCGCCAGGTAAAGAAGAGGGCCAGGAGGAAGACAAAGGCCACCGTGAGCCAGCCGGTGCCCCCGGGCTCCGCCACCCCGATTTTCCTAAGGAGTTCCGTCATTTGGTCCCGTAGATGCGGTCTCCGGCATCCCCCAGGCCGGGGACGATGTAACCGTGGTCGTTCAGGCGCTGGTCGATGGCGGCCACCACCACCTCGGTGTCGGGGTGGTCCTGGGCGATGCGCTCCAGGCCCTCGGGGGCGGCGATAAGGCACATGAGCTTAATCCCCGTGGCCCCCTTTTCCTTAAGGAGGGAGAGGGCCCGGCTGGCGCTGCCTCCCGTGGCCAGCATGGGGTCCAGGAGGAAGACCCGGCGCTCGTGGATGTCGGGGGGAAGCTTGGCGTAGTACTGGACGGGCTTGAGGGACTCGGGGTCCCGGTAGAGGCCGATGTGCCCCACGCGGGCATGGGGCACCAGCTTGAGGATGCCCTCCACCATGACCAGTCCAGCCCGCAAAATGGCCACCAGGGCCAGCTTCTTCCCGGAAAGCACCTTGACCCGGGCGGGGGCCACGGGGGTTTCCACCTCTGTCTCCGTGAGTTCCAGGTCCCGCATGGCCTCGTAGGCCATGAGAAGGGATACCTCCTCGGCCAGTTCGCGGAAGTCCTTGGCGCCCGTGCGCCCGTCGCGAAGGTGGGCCAGCTTGTGCTGGACCAGGGGGTGGTCCACCAGGGTGATCCTCATCCCCCAAAGCCTAACATGCCCGGTTTCTTGGGGGAAAGCAGTCCTGGAAGAAGCCCAGGGCCCGGGGAAGCTTTTCTTTTAGGGCCTCGAGGAACCCCTCGGGCCTTTTGCTGCGGAACCAATGGAGGTCGTGGAGGTAGGTAAGGGGTACGTAAAAGGCCAGTCGCTCCCGTACCTCCCTTGGGTAGAAGCGCGCCAGGCGGAAGAGGACCTTCCGGGCGGTTTCCTCTCCCAAAAGGTCTAGGCTTCCCGTCTTGAGGAGAGCCAGGTCCCGGGCGGGATCGTCGCCGCCGGAGCGGACCCAGTCCACCAGGAGCACCTCGGGGCCTTCCTGGAAAGGGCCCTCCGGCACCTTGAGGAGGAGGTTTCCTGCCCAGGCATCCCGGTGGCAAAAGCGACGCTCTACCCCTGCCGCCATGCCCACTTCCCGCTTTAGGGCTTGGATCAGGGAGCGGGCTTCGGGTATCTCGTGGAGGCTTTCGGCGAATAGCTCAAGTCGTTCCAGAAGCTCCTGGCGGTCCACGTAGCCGGGCTCGGGCAGGCGGTGGAGGGAAAGGAAGAGGTGGGAAAGGGCGGCCAGGGCTTTGGGGGTAAAGGACTTGGGGGTAAAGGGTTCTCCCGGGAAGCGGCGGGTGATGAGGACCCCGTGCCCTGCCACCTGGGCCACCCCCAGCACAAAGCTCCCCAGGCCTGCCCGGGCCATCCTGTGGGCCTCGAGGGCCGCCAGATGGGCTTCCTTTGGGCGGTACACCTTGTAGACCTTGTCTCCATCCGTGTACACCCGGGCTTCAAAGCCGCCCAGAGGGGTAAGGCGTGGAAGGAGTTCGGGGGGAAGGAGGCCCTTCAGGGCCGAAACCGCCACGGGCTCTATTCTAACGGCCCTCCCCCCTTGGAAGCCGCCATCGGCTAACCTGGGCTCGTGGAGCTTCTTCGCCTCGAGGCCACGGTCCTCTCCTTGGGGGATCGGGTCCTTTCCTTTGACCGGGAGGGCCGGCCCTACCACTACTTCCGCCGGGGGCTCACCTACAAGCGGTCGCTGGATGGGAGCCTGCACCTCCGTTACCGGGAGGAAGCGAGGAAAAGGCACCGCTTGGGGGAAAGGGAGGCCCTGGAGGTCTACGGGGAAATCCTGGAGCTGGCGGACGCCCACCTGCAAGACCCCGTGCGCCGGGCCGAGGTCCTCCGTTGGACCCCCGAGGCGCTTCTGGACCCCACCCCCTACCGGAGGGCCTACGCCTGGCCCGTGAGCATCCTTCCCCCGGATGCCTACCTCTCCGTGGTCCTCCAGGCCACCACGGGATGCACCTGGAACCGGTGCGCCTTCTGCTCCTTCTACCAGGACCGCCCCTTTCAAAAACGAAGCCCGGAGGCTTTCCGGGAGCATGTGGAGCGGGTGTTGGAGCTACTGGGCAAGGGAAGGCTTTTGCGGAAGGGGGTTTTCCTGGGGGATGGCAATGCCCTGGCCTTAGGCGAGCCCCTTCTTCCCCTTCTGGAAGAGGTCCGCCGGACCTTTCCTGGGGAACCCATCCTGGGTTTTTTGGACCTTTTCACCGGGCTTAAGAAGGAGGTTTCTTGGTGGTTAAGGCTTCGGGACCTGGGGCTTAGGCGGGTCTATATCGGTCTGGAGACGGGACACGCTCCCCTCTTGGCCCTCCTCAATAAGCCTGGGCATCCAAGGGAGGCCCTGTCCTTGGTGCGGAGCCTAAAGGAGGCCGGATTTTCCTTGGGGGTGATCCTCATGGTGGGGGCAGGGGGCGTGGCCTATGCCGAGGCCCACCGCCAGGAAAGCCTGGCGCTTTTGGCCGAGCTCCCCTTGGGTCGGGGGGATGTGGTCTACCTGTCCCCCTTCCAGGAGGAACCCGGCACTCCTTACGCCGCCTTGGGCCTCGAGGCCCTTCCCGATGTGGAGGCGGAGCTAGCCGCCTGGGCTCAGGGGCTACGCCGGATGGGGCTAAGGGCGGCCCGGTACGACATCCGGGAGTTCCTCTACTAGGGTATACTTGGGACCATGAGCGCCGCGCACGAACGGGAACTCTACGAGGCCTGGGTGGAGCTCCTTTCCTGGATGCGGGAGTATGCCCAGGAGAAGGGGGTCCGGTTTGAGAAGGAGGCGGACTTCCCCGACTTCATCTACCGCATGGAGCGCCCCTATGACCTTCCCACCACCATCATGACCGCCTCCCTTTCCGACGCCCTGGGGGAGCCCTTTTTATTGGCGGATGTGTCCCCGCGCCACGCCAAGCTGAAACGGATTGGCCTCCGGCTTCCCCGGGCCCACGTCCACCTGCACGCCCACTATGAGCCCGGGAGGGGCTTGGTGACCGGCAAAATCCCCCTCACCAAGGAGCGTTTCTTCGCCTTGGCCGACCGGGCGCGGGAAGCCTTGGCCTTCGCCTAGCCCTCGAGGGCTTCCCATAGCTCCAGCACCACCCGGTGCAGGAGGGGGAGGCCCTTTGGGGTGGGCTTTAGGCGGGAACCCTCCACCTCCAGATAGCCTTCCTGGGCCAGGTTCCGAGCGGCATCCTCCAGCCTTGGCCGCAAGGGGAGGCCTGTTCTCCTCTCCAAGGCCTCCACATCCACCCCCTCCCTCAAGCGCAGGCCCAGCATCAGGCTTTCCTTGGCGTGCTCCAGGGGGGAGATGGCCTCCTCCTGGGGGGGTTCCCCTAGGAGCCAGCGGGGGAGGGGAGGGTTGGTGCGGCGGAAAGCGTAGACGGCTCCCATGCCCGGGTACTGGCCCGTGGCCCCAGGGCCCAAGGCCAGCCAGAAGCCGTTCCGCCAGTAGACCAGGTTGTGCTGGGCCTCCTCCTTGGGTCTAGCAAAGTTGGAAACCTCGTAGCGCCAAAGGCCGGCTTCCCCCAACACCTCCTCCGCCCTCTCCATGGCCCAGCCTTCCCTTTCCGGGTCCTCCCCCAAGCCCAAAAGGGCGAAGGGGGTACCCTTCTCCACCTGCAGGGTGTAGGCGGACACGTGCCCCACCCCTAGGAAGGCGGCCTCCTTTAGGTCCTGTTCCACGTCCTGCATGGGAAGGCCCAGGATGAGGTCCAAGGAAACCCTAAACCCCCCCTCCAAGGCCAGCTCCACGGCTTTCAGGGCCCCCTTTCGCCCATGGGCCCGGCCCAGAAACTTCAGCACCCGATCCTGGAAGCTTTGCACCCCTAGGGAGAGGCGGTTGACCCCGAGGTCTTTTAGGAGGGCAAGCCTTTGCTGGTTTAACGTGCCGGGGTTGGCCTCGAGGGTCACCTCTGCATCCGCTTCCAGCTCCCAGGGAAGGGCCTGGAAAAGGGAGACCAGTTCCCGATCCCGGAGGAAGCTCGGGGTGCCCCCGCCCAGGTAGAGGGTTTTGAGGGGCTGAGGGTGGCTTTCGTGAAGCCTTTGGGCTTCCTCGCTTAGGCGCTTTAGATAGGCCTCCACCCACCCCGGGCCTCGGCGCACCACGTGAAAGTCGCAGTAGGGGCATAGGGTGGGGCAGAAGGGGACGTGGAGGTAGAGGCTAGCCATGGCCCTGGGACATGAGGGATTCCACCCAGGCCACCCTTTGTTCCGCAAGTAGGAGGGCCTCCTTCCAATCCTCTTCCGTGGCTTCGGGGAGATCTCCGGGGTAGCGGCCTGCCACCGCAAAGGGGTTGAGGCGGGCAAGGCCTTCCAGCCTCGGGGGCACGGGAAAATGGGGACGGATAAGCTCTAAAAGTCTGCCCAGGTCGTGGGTTCGGGGAAAAGGGATGTTCCAGGCGATGAGGAGGGCTTTGAGGGCTTTTTCTGCAGCCTGCTGGGCGTCAAAGCAGGGGTCCTCCCAGGCCACCTCCGGGCTGGTCCGCCCCAGACGGGCCCGGGCTAGCCAGGCCCACGGGTCCGAGGTTTCATGCGGCATAGAGCACCCGGCCCTCCTTTAGGGCCTTTGGGTAGACGGTCATCCAGGCATTTCGGTACTTCTCCAGGTCCTCTTCGGTGGCCAGGATAAGATCCAGGCTAAAGTCCCTCTTGACCTTACTGGTGACCTCATAGAGGTCTTTCCAAGCCCGCATGGTCTTGTACTCGGGGGGCACCACGATGAGGAGGTCGTAATCGCTTTCGGGGCGGCCCTCCCCCCGGGCCCGGCTGCCGAAGAGCATGATCTTCCTCACCGGGACGGTCTTGAGGATGGCGGAAAGGACCGGCTCCAGCTCCGGGTACTCCACGCCCTTAGTCTACAAAGAGGAGGCGGAAGTCGTTGAGGTTAGTTCCGGTGGGGCCTGTGTGCAGAAGGGTTCCTGCCTGCTCAAAAAAGCCCAGGCTGTCATTGGCCTCCAGGAAGGGCCTCGGGTCCAGGCCCAACTCCCAGACTTCTGGGGTGAGCAAAGCCCCCGCTACCCCCGAGGGTCCATCCAGCCCGTCGGAATCAGCAGCCAGGGCGTAAAGGGGAGCCTCGAGGTGGGCGTAAAGGGAGAGGAGAAACTCCAGGTTCCGGCCCCCCTTGCCCTTTCCCCTCACCTGCACCTGGGCTTCCCCACCAGAGAGGAGGAAAAGGGGAGGTTTGAAGGGGAGCCCATGGGCGCGGACGGTTTCCACCAGCTCCGCATGGAAACGGGCCAAGGCCCGGGCTTCGCCGCCGAAGCGGTCGGAAAGGATCACCGCCCGGTGGCCTTGTCGCCTTAAGAAGTTTTGGGCGGCCTTGAGGAGGTCCAGGTTGCGCCCGGCGATCCGGTAGGCGAGCCGCATTAGGGCGGGGTCTTGGGGCTTCAGGGTTTCGAGAAGCCGGCCTTGTACCCCCGCCTCCAGCACCCGCCTGGCCTCGGGAAAGGCCAGGCCATACCGGTCCAGGATGGAGAGGGCCTCGAGGTACGTGCTGGGATCGGGGTGGAAGGGGCCGGAGGCGATGACCCCGGGATCGTCCCCCGGCACGTCGGAAAGAAGAAGCACCTGGACCCGGGCCGGGGTGGCCAGAAGAAGCCTTCCCCCCTTCGCCCGGGAAAGGTGCTTGCGCACGGTGTTGATCTCCTTTATGCTGGCCCCGCTCTTTAGAAGGGCCTCCGTAAGGGCCCGTTTTTCCTCCAGGGAGATCCCCTGGGGCAGGCACCACAGGGCGCTTCCCCCACCCGATACCAAGGCCAAAACCCGGGCCTTGGAGGAAAGCCCCTTAAGGAGCTCCAAAACCTCCTGGGCCGCTTTGAGGCTTTCCCCATCGGGCAGGGGATGGCCGGCGAAGACCGCCCGTAGCCCCAAGGCTTCCTGCCCCTTGGGCAGGGTGAGGTGGTAGGGCACTTCCCCATAGCGGTCCAAGGCGGCCTTCAGCATCCACGCCGCTCCCTTGCCCACCGCCAGGATCAGGTGGGGCTTGGCCCTGGGGAGGGCCTTAAGGGTAAGGCGGTAGGGGTGGGCCTCCTGGAGGGCCTCTAGAAAGGCGGCTATAAGGAGGGGCGTCATGGCCTCACTTTTGGCCTGGAGCCGTCTGGCCAAAGCCGCTCCCTTGGAGGAAAGGGGCTTGGCCAGGTGTTCCTGCGGCCTTGGACCAAGTTTTTCCTCCAGGACGTGCGCGGGTTGTTGGGGACCTGGCTGGGGTTTGGCTGGGCAGGGCGCATTTCCCAGGCTTTGCGCACCTTCCCTCTTGCTTCCCCCAGCCAGGCGGGCCACCTTCTCGGCCAAGCGTTCCCCGGGCTTATCCTGTGGGGCCATACCTTCAGATTATGGGGGCGATCCCCCCTCCGTTCCTTCCCCGGGGCGTTGGCCCAGATAGAGCATCTCCAGGAGTTCTGCGGTGTGCAGGATGGGGATACCCTTTTCCAGGTAGGCCTGGATCTGGGTGAGGCAACCGATGTTGCCGGTGACCACCAGGTGGGGCTCCGTGGCCTGGAGGTTTTCCGCTTTCCTTCGACCCAAAACCTCGGCGATTTCCGGCTGGAAGAGGTTGTAGGTGCCGGCGCTACCGCAGCAGATCTCCCACTCCTTGGGCTCCAGCACCTCCACCCCGGACGCCTTCAGGATCCTCCTGGGGGCTTCCCGCACCCCCTGGGCGTGGGCCAGGTGGCAGGCGTCGTGGTAGGCCACCCTGAGGGGCTTTCGTGGCGGGGGAGGAGGAAGGAAGCCCAGCTCGTCCAGGATGACGGTAAGGTCCTTCACCTTGGCGGCCAGGGCTCGGGCCTCCTCCTCCTCGGGATCCCCCAGGAAGAGAAGGGGGTATTCCTTCATCCCCGAGCCGCAGCCGGCGGCGTTGGTGACCACGTAGTCCACCTCCCGGAAGGCCTTAAGGTTCTTCCGGGCCAAGGCCATGGCCCCCTCCTTGTCCCCGGCGTGGAGGTTTAGGGCCCCGCAGCAGACCTGTTCCCTCGCCGCCACTACCTCTACCCCGTTTTCCTGCAGGACCCGGATGGTGGCCTGGTTGATGGAGGGCCTCAGGACCTGCTGGGCGCAGCCCAGGAGGATGCCCACCCTGGCCCGCCTTTGGCCCTTGGCGGGGTAGACCTCCTGGTAGGATTCCCTTTCCGGCAGGTGGTCGGGGAGGAGGGCGATGGGGGCCTTTAGGGCCTTGGGCAGGGGAAGGGGCTGGAGAAGGGGTTTGAGCCGGCTTCCCAGCTGGGCCAGGGGCCTAAAGCGCTCCGGGTAGGGCAGGGTGCGGAGGAGGGCCTGGCGGTAGACGGTTTCCAGGGGGTAGCGGTGGCGCTTCTTTTCGGTGTGCATGCGGAAGGTGGCGATGAGCTCGCCGTAGGGGACGCCGCTTGGGCAGGCGGTAACGCAGGCCTGGCAGGCCAGGCACCGGTCCAGGTAGGGGAGGGTTTCCTCCAAGGGGAGGTTCCCCTCGAGGACCTCCTTCATGAGGAAGATGCGGCCCCTGGGGGAGTCCATCTCCTCTCCCAGGACCAGGTAGGTGGGGCAGGTGGGGAGGCAGAAGCCGCAGTGGACGCAGGCCTCTATGGCGTGGGCCATCACCTCTCCTTCCTTGCCCAGGGTTTCCACGGGTATGCGGTGCTGCATGCTCTCACCCTAAGGGAAACCGGCCCTTGGGGTCCAGGGCCCTCTTGATGGGGGCGAAGAAGGCTTCCGGTGGAGGAGGGTAAAGGGCCTGCTGCGCCTCTCCCTTCAAGACCAGGTGGGGGATGGCCCTTTCCCTGAGGGCCCGGAGTCCTTCGGGGTCTAGGCCCGCATAGAGAAGCTCTCCCCCAGCCAGGTAGCGCCTGGGTCCTAAAGGAAGGCCTTCCAGCATGGGGATGAGGTCCAGACGGGAAGGCACCTTTACCCAGATGGGGCTTTCCTTCAGGAAGGCCAAGTTCCTTACCCCTTCCCAATGGGCCTCGTCCTCCCGGAGCACCTCCCCTTCCCTTTGCAGAAGGCTCTGTAGCCGCTGCACTCGTTTTTCCAGGCTTTCGGGGAATCCCCCCAGCCGGATCTCCAGGGTGGCTGGAGGCACCAGGTCTAAGGCGAGGAGATCCAGGGGCAGGGTCCTGAGGTGCTCGAGGGCCGCCAGGGCTTCCGCCCTTTTGGCCAAGCCCACCCTCAGGGTTCGGGTGGCCCGGGGGTAGGGAAAGACCTTAAAGGAAAGCTCCACCATGACCCCCAAGGCACCCAAGGAGCCCACCATGAGGCGGTGAAAGGGAAAGCCGGCGGCGTTTTTCACCACCTTACCCCCGCCCCGCACCGCCCTTCCCTCCCCGTCCACGAAGCGCACCCCCAGGATGAAGTCCCTGAGGCCCCCAAACCGCTCCCGCATGGGTCCGGAAAGCCCCGCCGCCACCGTGCCGCCCAGGGTGGCCCCCTGTTCCACCAGGGGTGGGTGGAAGGGCAGGTATTGGCCGTGGGTCCGTAGGGTCTCCTCGATCTCCTTGAGGGGGGTACCGGCGTAGGCGGTGAAGACGAACTCCTCCGGGGCGTACTCCAGGATGCCCCGGAGGCCCGAGAGGTTGAGGAGGGTTTCCCCTTCCTGGGGGCTGGACAGGGCCGGTTTGCTTCCGCCTCCCTTGGGGCGCAGGCGGGGATGGGCGCGCACGGTTTCCTGCACTTCTTCCAGGGAGGAAGCGAAAACCTCAGGCATAGAGCTCTCCCAGGTCAGTTTTCAGGCCACCTTGATGCGGGCTTTGCCCGTGGTCCGGGAGCACCTTGCCCCGGTTGGCCAGGCCCTTGGGGTCCAGGGCCTCCTTGACCCGTTCCATGGCCAGGAGGTCTTCGGGAGCGAACATCTTTGGCATATACCCCTTCTTCTCCACCCCGATGCCGTGCTCCCCGGTCAAGGACCCCCCCAGGCGCACGCAAAGCTTGAGGATCTCCCCGGCCAACTCCTCGGCCCGCTCCAGTTCCCCCGGCTTCTTGCCGTCGTAGAGGACCAAGGGGTGAAGGTTCCCGTCCCCGGCGTGGAAGACGTTGGCCACCCTAAGGCCGTAGGCCTGGGAAAGCCTGCGGATCTCCCTTAGGGCCTCCCCCAGGCGGCTTCGGGGCACCACGCCGTCTTGGACGAGGTAATCGGGGGAAAGCCTTCCCACGGCGCTGAAGGCCGCCTTACGCCCCTTCCAGATGGCCTGGCGTTCCGCCTCGCTTTGGGCGATGCGCACCTCGGTGGCCCCGCTTTCCTGGATCACCTGGGCTAGGAGTTTGGCCTCCTCCTCCACCTCCTCCTTGGGGCCCTCCAGCTCCACGATGAGAAGGGCTTCCACCTGAGGATAGCCGGCCTTCACCGCTGCCTCGGCGGCCTCTATGGCCAAGCGGTCCATGATCTCCATGGCCCCGGGGAGAAGCCCGCTTCGGATCACCTGGCTTACGGCGTTCCCGGCGGCCTCGAGGCTCCCGTAGGCGGCGAGAAGGGTGTGGTAGGCCTCGGGTTTGGGGAGGAGCCTTAGGGTGATCTCCAGGGCTACCCCCAAAAGCCCCTCGGTGCCCACGAAAAAGCCGTGCAGGTCAGGCCCCACGCCCTCCAGGCTTTCCCCGCCCAGGCGCACCACCTCCCCCTTAGGGGTGACCACCTCCAGGGCCAGCACATGGCCTGCCGTCATCCCGTACTTCAGGCAGTGGGCCCCGCCGGAGTTGAAGGCCACGTTCCCCCCGAGGGTGGAGATGGGTTGGCTGGAGGGGTCAGGGGCGTAGTAGAGGCCAAAAGGGGCTGCCCGCCGGGAAACCTCCAAGTTCACCACCCCGGGTTCCACCACGGCCATGCGGGCCTTGGGGTCCAGGCGGAGGATGCGGTTCATGCGGTTTAGGGCAAGGACCAGGCCCCCTTCCACGGGCAAGGAACCTCCCGAGAGGCTGGTGCCGCTTCCCCGGGCCACGAAGGGCACGCCGTGGCGGTAACAAAGGCGCACCGCCTCCACCACCTCCTCCTTCCGCTCGGGAAGCGCCACGGCCAAGGGGCGCTTGCGGTAGGCGGTGAGGGCGTCGGACTCGTAAGGGGCCAGCTCTGCCTCCTTGGTGAGGAGTCTTCCTGGGGGGAAGAGGGTCCTAAGCTCTTCCAAAAAGCCCATGGCCACCTCCTCCTTCACTTTACCGGAAGGGGCGGGGGCCTACCCCACCCCTTCCTGACCCAGGCCACCCGAGCTCAATCCAGGTACTCGTAGGCCACCAGGGTCAGGAACTCCGTGAACTCCTCGGAGAGGACCAGCTTGTCCAGGATCTCCTCGGCCTCCCTGTAGCGGCCAGCCTCCCGCCCTCCCAGCTTGGCCAGCTCCTCTTCCTTGATCCTTTGGTAAAGCTCAGGGGTGACCGTGCGTCCGTCCTCCAAGGTGGCCTTCCGGTGCACCCACTGCCAAAGCTGGGCCCTGCTGATCTCAGCGGTGGCGGCATCCTCCATGAGGTTGAAGATGGCGGCGGCCCCGTTGCCCAGAAGCCACTGGTTCAGGTACTGGAGGGCCACGGAGATGTTGTTGCGAAGGCCTCCCTCCGTCACCTTGCCCCCCGGGACCTCGAAGTTCAGGAGGTCCTCCGCCCTCACCTGGACGTCCTCCCGCTGCACGTGCTTCTGGTGGGGCCTATCCCCCAGGTACCGGTCAAAGACCTCCTGGGCCACAGGCACCAGGTCGGGGTGGGCCACCCAGGTGCCGTCAAAGCCCTGGGAGGCCTCCCGCTCCTTGTCGGCCCGCACCTGCTGGAAGGCCCTTTCGTTCACCTCAGGATCCTTGCGGCTGGGGATGAAGGCGGCCATCCCCCCGATGGCGTGGGCCCCGTGGATGTGGCAGGACTTCACCAGAAGCTCGGTGTAGGCCTTCATGAAGGGAACGGTCATGGTGACCTGGGCTCGGTCGGGGAAGATGGGGGCGGTGGTGGCGAACTTCTTGATGCAGCTGAAGATGTAGTCCCAGCGGCCAGCGTTGAGCCCGGCGGCGTGCTCCTTAAGCTCGTAAAGGATTTCCTCCATTTCAAAGGCCGCCAGGATGGTTTCGATGAGCACCGTGGCCCGGATGGTACCCCGGGGGAGGCCCAGGTAGTCCTGGGCGAAGTGGAAAACCTGGTTCCAAAGGCGGGCCTCCAGGTGGCTTTCCAGCTTGGGCAGGTAGAAGTAGGGGCCGCTACCCCGCCTTAGGAGCTCGTGGGCGTTGTGGAAGAAGTAGAGGCCAAAGTCAAAGAGGCTGGCCGAGATGGGCTCCCCGTCCACCCGCACGTGCTTTTCCACCAGGTGCCAGCCTCGAGGCCGGACAAGGAGGGTGGCCACCTTTTCCTTGAGCTTGTACTCCTTTCCCTCGGGGCTTATGAAGTCAATCTGCCGGCGGACGGCATCGTAGAGGTTCTTCTGCCCTTGGATCACATTGTCCCAGGTGGGGGAAAGGGCGTCCTCAAAGTCCGCCATGAAGACCTTGGCCCCGGAGTTCAGGGCGTTGACGATCATCTTGCGGTCCACGGGACCGGTGATCTCCACCCGGCGGTCCTGGAGATCGGGTGGGGCCTCGGCCACCCGCCAGGACCCGCCCCGCACGAAGGCGGTCTCCTCGAGGAAGTCCGGCTTTTCCCCGGCCTTATACCGTTCCCAAAGGGTTTTCCTGCGCTCCAAAAGCGCCTTGCGCACGGGGTTGAACTCCCGGTGCAGGGCCACCACGAACCTCAAGGCCTCTTCCGTGAGCACCTCGCCTAAGAGGGGATGGTCTTTAAGGATCTCCACGCCCTTCATGGTGGCTTGAGCCTACGGGAGGGGATGCCGATTTGTCAAGAAGCAAAACGATTTTTTGATTATTGAAAAACCGGCCGAGGGGTGCTAGCCTGAGGCCCATGCCACGACCCAGGAGGAAAGGAGCCGAGGAGGTGAAGACCTTGGAGCGGGGTCTGATGGTGCTCCAGGCTCTGGGGGAGCTGAGGGAGGCCGGGCTTTCCCCCCTGGCAGAGCGGACGGGGCTTAGCAAGAGCACCCTTTACCGCCTCCTCCAGACCCTGGTCCGCCACGGCTTCGTGGAGGAGGAAAAGGGGGTTTACCGGGTGGGCCCCAAGGCCTTTGCCGTGGGCCAGGTCTATCCGAGGCAGAACCTGCTTCTTGCGGTGCGCCCGGAGATGGAGGCCCTGGCGGCGGAAACGGGGGAGAGCGTGAACCTGGCGGTGCTGGCGGGGAGGGAGGCCCTTTACCTGGACCAGGCGGAGGGAAGCAGGTTGGTCCGCCTCTTCACCGCTCCCGGTTCCCGGGCTCCCCTGCACGCCACCGGGGTAGGGAAGGTGCTCCTTGCCTTCCGGGGGATTCCCGAGGGGCTTTCCCTGACCCCCTATACCCCCTATACCCTTACCCGCCTCGAGGACCTAAGGCGGGAACTGGAGGCCGTACGCCAGAGAGGGTATGCCCTGGATAACGAGGAAAAGGAGCTGGGGGTGCGTTGCGTGGCGGCCCCCATCTTTGGCCCCGGGGGAGAGGTGGTGGCGGCCCTTTCCCTTTCCGCCCCCGCAAGCCGCCTTTCCCTGGAGGAGGCCCACCGCCTGGCCCCCCGGGTGGTGGAGGCGGCCAGGAGAGCTTCCTTGCGCTTAGGTTTTGTGCCCGCTTTATAATAGGGTTGGTTAGGGGGGTTTAGCGGAGGGAGCTAAAGGTCATGGACAAGGACCGTCCCGTGTACGTGATCTCGGTGGCGGCGGAGCTATTGGAGATGCACCCCCAGACCCTGAGGCTGTATGAGCGGAAGGGGCTC
>NZ_KZ851836.1:0-5551 GCF_003336745.1 Thermus caldifontis
TCCTGGCTAAGATACGGGAGGGGTCGGTTCCCCAAGGTGTCTCAAATGTAGTGGCCAATTACAGAGCTTTGACAAAAGGGAGGCCTTGGGCTTAAACTTTGACTGAGTATAAGGAGGTGACCATGATCAAGAAGGTAGGCGTGGTGGGTGCGGGGACCATGGGGAGCGGGATCGCTGCCTTGGTGGTGAGCGCCGGCATCCCGGTGGTCCTTTTGGACATCCCGGGCATAGAGGACCGGAACGAGGTGGCAAAAAGGGGGCTGGAACGAGCCTTAAAAGCCAAGCCGGCCGCCTTTATGGACGCGGACTTGGCCCGCTATGTGGAGATCGGCAACACCGAGGACGACTTGGGGAAGCTGGCCGACTGCGACTGGGTGGTGGAGGCCATCATTGAGAAGCCCGAGCCTAAGCGGGCCCTTTATGAACGCCTCGAGGGTATTCTGAAACCCACCGCCATCATCAGCTCCAACACCAGCGGCATCCCCATGCGGGTGCTTCTTGAAGGCCGGTCCGAGGGGTTTCGCCGTCGCTTCCTGGGCACCCACTTCTTTAACCCACCCCGCTATTTGCACCTCCTGGAACTGATCCCCACCCCTGAGACCGACCCCGCGGTGCTTGGGGAAATCCGCCGTTTTGGCGAGCGCATCCTGGGGAAGGGGACGGTGCTGGCTAAGGATTCGCCGGGCTTTATCGCCAACCGATTAGGGGTGTACGGCATGGTGCAGGCGGTGCGCCTCATGGAGAAGCACGGCCTTACCATCGACGAGGTGGATGCCCTCACGGGCCCCTTGCTGGGCCGCCCCAACTCTGCCACCTTCCGCACGGCTGACCTTACGGGTTTGGATGTACTGAAGCTGGTCACCGAGGAACTCGCCCAGGCCACAGGGGAGGACTTTGCCCTGCCGGAGTGGGTCTTGCGCCTGGTGGAGGAAGGGCGGCTTGGGGAGAAGACGGGGGCCGGGTTCTACAAGAGGGTGAACGGGGAGATCCACACCCTGGACTACCGCACCCTGGAGTACGCACCCCGGGCCAAGGTGGAGCTGCCCGAGCTTAGGGCCTTGCGGGACCTGCCCTTGGCGGAGAGGCTTCCCAAGGTTTTGGAGCTTCCCGGTAAATACGGGGCTTTCATGAAGGAGCTTTTCGCGCGTACTGCCCACTATACCCTGGAGAAGGCTCCCGAGATCGCCTACGACCTGGTGTCCGTGGACCAGGCCCTGGAGTGGGGGTTTGGCTGGGAGGAGGGGCCCTTTAGGAACATGGATGCCTTGGGCCTCGAGGGGCTAAGGCACCTTTTTGCCCAGCATGGCCTTCCCGAACCCGAGCTCCTCAAGAAGGCCCAGGGGAGCTTCTACCGTAACGGCACCTACCTGGGCTTTGACGGGGCCTACCACCCCCTGCCTGGGCGGGAGGGGGTTATTTCCCTGAAAGCCCTAAAGTCCGAGGGCAAGACCCTCCTGGAAAGCAAGGAAGCCGCCCTTTTGGACCTGGGGGACGGGGTGGCCCTTTTGGAGTTCCGCACCAAGATGAACGCCATCGGGGAGGGCGTGATCCGCATGCTCCAGAAGAGCCTGGAGTACGTGGAGGAGAAGGGCTACGTGGGCCTGGTGATCGGCAACGAAGACCCTAGGGCCTTCTCCGCCGGGGCCAACCTGGCCTTGATCCTCTCCTTGGCCCAGGAAGGGGACTGGGACGAGCTCTCCCTGGCGGTGCGGCAGTTCCAAAAGGCTTCCATGTCCTTGCGCTATAGCCCTTTCCCCGTGGTGGTGGCGCCCTTTGGCCTCACCTTGGGCGGCGGAGCGGAGTTCACCTTGCACGCCGATGGCGTCCAGGCCCATGCCGAGCTGTACATGGGCTTGGTGGAGGCGGGGGTGGGGCTCCTACCGGCGGGGGGCGGCACCAAGGAGATGCTCCTCCGTTTCACCCAGGAGCTTGCGCCCTACGAGGAGGCCGATCCCTTTGAGGGGGTGAAGCGGGCCTTCAACCTCATCGCCTTGGCCAAGACCTCCACCAGTGCCCTCGAGGCCCGCAAAATGGGCTTTCTGAGGGACAGGGACCGGATCAGCATGAACCGGAACTTCCTCATCGCCGACGCCAAGCGGCGGGTCTTGGAGCTGGCCCCGGACTACCGCCCCCCTCTCCCTCCCCAAATTCGCGTCCTGGGTAGCGAGGCCTTGGGCAACCTGCGATATGCGGTCTGGGCCTTTCGGGAGGCCGGTGAGATCTCCGACCACGACATGAAGATCGGCTTGGAGATCGCTAAGGTGCTTTCGGGTGGGGATGGTCCGGCGCGGGAGGTTTCCGAATGGGACCTTCTGGACCTGGAGCGGGAGGCGTTCTTGAACCTCCTCGGGACCCGTAAGACCCAGGAGCGGATCGCCTACACCCTTAAGACGGGTAAACCCCTGAGGAACTGAAGAGGTGGAACCATGCGGGAAGCGGTGATTGTAAGCGCAGTGCGGAGCCCCGTGGCCCGGGGCAAGAAGGATGGGGCCTTGGCCACCCTGCACCCCGTGGACCTATCCGCCCAGGTGATGCGGCAGGCCCTGGAGCGGGTGGGCTTGGATCCCAAGGAGCTGGAGGATGTCCTCTGGGGTTGCGCCATGCCCGAGGCGGCCCAGGGGCTGAACATCGCCCGGCTGGCCCTTTTGAGGGCGGGCTTTCCGGTGGAGGTGGCGGGAGCCACCGTTAACCGCTTTTGCTCTAGCGGCCTCCAGACCATCGCCATGGCCGCCCAGGCGGTGATGACCGGCATGGCCGATGCCGTCCTGGCCGGCGGGGTGGAGATGATGAGCCAGGTGCCCATGTCGGGCTACCACACCCGCCTGCACCCCGACCTCACCCCCACGGAGTGGACCCCGGAGGGCTACTCCACCTATATCGGCATGGGCTTTACCGCCGAGAGGGTGGCGGAGCGCTTTGGCATCAGCCGGGAGGACCAGGACCGCTGGGCGTTGCGTAGCCACCAGAGGGCGGCCCAGGCCTGGGCGGAGGGCCGGTTTACCGAGGTGGTGCCCATCCGCGTACCCCGGGTGCGCTACCAGGGAACCAAGAAGGTGGTGGAGGAAACCCTCTTTGAGCGGGACGAGACCGTGCGGCCCGAGACCTCCCTGGAGGCCTTGGCCAAGTTGCGGCCCGCCTTCAAAAAGGGTGGCACCGTGACCGCCGGGAATGCCAGCCCCTATTCCGACGGGGCGGCGGCGGTGGTGGTCATGAGCCAGGAGAGGGCGGAGGCCCTGGGGCTCAAGCCCCTAGCCCGTTTCCTCAGCTTTGCCGTGGCCGGGGTGGAGCCCGATGTGATGGGGATAGGCCCCATCAAGGCGGTGCCCAAGGCCCTGAAGCGGGCGGGCCTTTCCCTGGACCAGATTCACCTCATTGAGTTCAACGAGGCCTTCGCCGCCCAGGTGCTGGCGGTGATGCGCACCCTGGAAATGCCCGAGGAGAGGACCAACGTGAACGGCGGGGCCATCGCCCTGGGCCACCCCTTGGGGGCTACCGGGGCCAAGCTCACCGCCCAGCTCATCGCCGAGCTGGGGAAGCGGGGCGGAGGGTATGGCCTGGTGACCATGTGCATTGGCGGCGGCATGGGAGCCGCTGGGGTCTTTGAAGTCTATCCTGCTTAGGAGGGAGCCATGACCGAGGAAAAGAAGCTTTGGCAAAAGGGTGGGGGTTGGCTCTTGGAAACTCCGGAGCGCATCTACACCCCCGAGGACTTTGACGAGAGCGTGAGGGAGATCGCCCGCACCACCCGCACCTTTGTGGAAAGGGAGGTGCTGCCCCTTCTAGAGCGCATGGAGCACGGGGAGCTTTCCCTCAACGTGCCCCTTATGCGCAAGGCGGGGGAGCTTGGGCTTCTTGGGATTGAGGTGCCCGAGGAGTACGGGGGGCTGGACCTGCCCAAGGTGATTTCCACGGTGGTGGCGGAGGAGCTATCGGGTACCGGGGGCTTTTCCGTTACCTACGGGGCCCATACCTCCATCGGCACCCTGCCCCTGGTCTACTTTGGCACCGAGGAGCAGAAGCGGAAATACCTCCCCAAGCTGGCGAGTGGGGAATGGATTGCCGCCTACTGCCTTACGGAGCCGGGCTCGGGCTCCGATGCCCTTTCCGCCAAGACCCGGGCCACCCTTTCCCAGGATGGCAGGTACTACATCCTGAACGGGGTCAAGCAGTGGATCTCCAACGCTGGCTTTGCCAACCTCTTCACCGTCTTCGCCAAGGTGGATGGGGAACACTTCACCGCCTTCTTGGTGGAGCGGGATACCCCGGGGCTTTCCTTCGGCCCCGAGGAAAAGAAGATGGGCATCAAGGCCTCCAGCACCCGGCAGGTGATCCTCGAGGACGCCAAGGTACCGGTGGAAAACGTCCTGGGGGAGATTGGGAAAGGGCACAAGATCGCCTTCAACGTCCTCAACGTGGGCCGGTACAAGCTGGGGGCAGGGGCGGTGGGTGGGGCCAAAAGGGCCCTGGAGCTTTCCGCCAAATACGCTAAGGAACGGCACCAGTTTGGCCGGGCCATCGGGAGCTTCGGCCTGATCCAGGCGAAGCTTGGGGAGATGGCCAGCCGCATCTACGCCGCCGAAAGCGCCGTTTACCGCACCGTGGGCCTCATTGACGAGGCTCTCCTGGGCAAGAAAGGGGCGGAGGCGGTGATGGCAGGGATAGAGGAATATGCGGTGGAGGCCAGCATCATCAAGGTTCTGGGCTCGGAGGTACTGGACTACGTGGTGGACGAGGGGGTGCAGATCCACGGAGGGTACGGCTACTCCCAGGAGTACCCCATTGAACGGGCCTACCGCGACGCCCGCATCAACCGCATCTTTGAGGGTACCAACGAGATCAACCGCCTCCTCATTCCCGGCATGCTCCTGAGAAGGGCCATCAAGGGACAGCTTCCCCTGTTCCAGGCGGCCATGAGGCTGCAGAAGGAGCTTCTGGAGCCCAGCTTTGAGGAGCCTGAGGATCTGGAGCTTCACCAGGTGGCGGGTCTCAAGAAGCTGGCCCTCATGGTGGCGGGCCTGGCCGCCCAGAAGTACGGGGACAAACTGGAGGAGGAACAGGAGGTCCTGGGGGTGGTAGCGGACATCTTGATCGATGCCTATGCGGCAGAAAGCGCCCTCTTAAGGGCCCGTCGGCTTGGGGGCGTCGCCCTCGTCATGGCCCAGCTCTACCTCCTCCAGGCCCTGGACCGGGCCCAGGCGGGGGCGCTTTCCGTCCTGCCCCGGCTGGTGGAAGGGGATGAGGCCCGCGTGGTCTACTCCGCGGCCCGCAGGCTTACCAAGCACGAACCCGGGGACCTGGTGGCCCTGAGGCGGGAGGTGGCGGGGAGGGTCCTCGAGGCGGAAGGTTACCCCATTCCCCGTTAGGCGCAAAGGGCCTTTCCCTGCCGGGGTCTAGACCCCGGCAGGGGGTCCTATGGGGCTTGAGTGGACCAACCAAGCTGGCGGAAGACGTGGATGCCCCTTGGCCGGAGGCGCTCCTGTCATACCACCCCACCCTGGCTTGCGCCAGGGTGGGGGCCCCGGAAAGGGCCTCCGGTAGGCATCATCTCGTT
>NZ_KZ851836.1:5561-57281 GCF_003336745.1 Thermus caldifontis
TAGAGGGCATCAGCTTTGGCAAGGCGAGGCTTCTACTGGATACCCATGCGCTTATCCCCTGGGTCCTGGGAGACCCTAGGCTTTCACCGCTGGCCGAAGCCTCCAGCAAAGGGGGCGGGACCCAGGTATATTTGGGCGCGGCCAGCCTCTGGGGGATGGCCATCAAGCTTTCCCTTGGGCGGCTGGGGTTGGAGGGCGATCCTAGGATTCCTGGAAGGCTACTCCAGGGCCAGCCGCCACTTGGGGCCCTCCTTGGTGTCCTCCACCACCACCCCGAGGGCTTTGAGCCGTTCGCGGATCAGGTCGCTTTTGGCGTAGTCCTTGGCCCGCCGGGCCTCCTCCCTCAGCTCCAGAAGCAGGGCGATGAGGCCTTCCAACAGGGGACCTGATACCTTCTCCTCCAGAACCCTTTCGGGGAAGAGGCCCAAGATGCCTTCTCCCAGGGTATGGAAGACCTGGGCGGTGCGCCTTAAGGTGTCCCCTTTGGCCTCTGGGAGGAGCCTATAAAGCTCAGGGAGGAAGGTGAAAAAGGCGGCCAGGGCCTCCGGGGTGCCGAGATCGTCCTCTATGGCGGCGAGAAAATCCTTCTCCAGGGCGTCAAGGGCCCTTTCCAGCTCCGGGGTGGCGCCGGGGGCCGCCGTGGGGACCCTGGACCGCACCTCGCGGTAGGCGTGGAGGAGGCGGGCATAGCCCCGCTTGGCCGCCTCGAGGCCCTCAAAGGTGAAGTCCATGGGGCTACGGTAGTGGGTCTGCAGCAGGTAAAAGCGCAAGGCCATGGGCTCGTGGGCCTTTAAGAGGTCATGGAGAAGGACCAGGTTCCCCGTGCTCTTGGCCATCTTTTCCCCTTCCAGGAGCACGTGGTTGTGGTGCATCCAGTGGCGGGCAAAGCGGTAGCCCGCCGCCTCCGCCTGGGCGATCTCGCACTCGTGGTGGGGAAACTGTAGGTCTATGCCGCCTGCGTGGATGTCAAACCCCTCCCCCAGGTACTTGAGGCTCATGGCGGTGCACTCAATGTGCCAGCCGGGGTACCCTTCCCCCCAGGGGCTTTTCCAGCGCATGAGGTGGCCGGGTTCGGCGGCCTTCCACAGGGCGAAGTCCAGGGGATCCTCCTTCTCCTCCCGCACCTCCACCCTCGCTCCTGCCCGGAGTTCTTCCAGGCGCTTTCCCGATAGTTTCCCATACTGGGGGAAGGCCCTTACCCGAAAGTAGACGCTTCCTTTGCGTTCGTAGGCGAAGCCAAGGTGCAAAAGCCTTTCCGTAAGCTCAATCTGTTCCGGTATGTGGCCACTGGCCCGGGGGGCGATGGAAGGCCGGAGAACGTTTAAGGCAGCCATGGCGTCAAAGTAGCTCCAGGTGTACTTTTCCGCCACCTCCATGGGCTCAAGCCGCTCCAGCTTGGCCCGGCGCACGATCTTGTCCTCTCCTTGGTCGGCGTCGTCGGTGAGGTGGCCCACGTCGGTGATGTTGGAGACGAAGCGCACCTTGTACCCCTGGTGAAGGAGGTAGCGGCGGAGCACATCGTAGACGATGGGGCCCCGGGCATGGCCCAAGTGGGGGTCGGAATAGACAGTGGGGCCGCACACGTAGATGCCCACGTGCCCCGGGACGGCAGAGGCGAAGTCCACCTTGGCCCGTTGCAAGGTGTCGTAGATGCGAAGGCCCATGTGGGCCATTATAGGCCCGTGGCATAATGGCGGGGTATGGGACGGATTCTGAGGGGGTTGGCGGGGGAGGGGCAGCTTAGGGTGGTGGCGGCGGACACGGGGGACGTGGTGGAGGAGGCCCGGCGCCGCCATGGGCTTTCCCCCACCGCCACCGCCGCCTTGGGGCGGGCCCTCACGGGGGCCTTGCTCTTGGCCCAGCTTCTCCTCAAGACCCCTAAGGAAAGGCTTACCTTGCGCATAGAGGGCACGGGGCCCTTGGGGGGGCTTCTGGCGGAGGCGGACGCCTTTGGGCAGGTGCGGGGCTACGTGAAGAACCCAAAGGCGGAGGTGCCCTTGCGGGAGGATGGCAAGCTGAACGTGGGGGAGCTCATTGGCGCCGGGGTCTTGCGGGTGGACCGGAGCCTGCCCAATGGGGAGGTCTACACCAGCACGGTGCCCTTGGTTTCTGGGGAGATCGCCGAGGACCTGGCCCACTACCTCTGGCAGTCGGAGCAGATCCCCTCCGCCATCCTCCTGGGGGTGCGGGTTAAGGGGGAAGGGGAGGTGGAGGTGGCGGGGGGTGTGGCCATCCAGGTGATGCCGGACACCCCCGAGGAGGTGCTATCCCGCCTCGAGGCCAACCTTTCAGGCATCAAGGGCATCACGCCCCTCTTGCAGGAGGGCCTGGAGGCCGCCTTGGAGAGGCTCCTTTTGGGCTTGGGGTTTGCCCGCACGGACCTCAGGGCCCTGGGCTACCCCTTAAATGAGATCCCCGCCCGCTTCCAGTGCCGCTGCAGCCGGGAGAAGGCCCTGGAGGCCCTGGTCTTCTTCACCCCGGAGGAGCGGGAGGACATGATCGTGAAGGACGGGGGGGCGGAGGTGGTCTGCCACTGGTGCGGGGAGGTCTACCGCTTTTCCCCGGAGGAGATCCGCTCCCTGGTGGCGGAGGTGCGCTGCCCCGATTGCGGCGCCCTTTGGCTGTATCCCAAGGCGGATGGGACCCTGTTCCGGATCGAAGGGGACACCTGCCGTTGCGGCCGCAAGGTGGAGATTCCTTCGGAAAAGAGGGCCCAGGCTTGATAAGCTTAGGGCATGTTCAAGACCATCCTCTTGGCCTACGACGGCTCGGACCATGCCAAGCGGGCGGCTGAGGTCGCTAAGGCCGAGGCCCAAGCCCACGGGGCCAGGCTTTTGCTGGTGCACGTGTATGAGCCCGTGCCCGACTACCTGGGCGAGCCCTTTTTTGAGGAGGCTTTGAAAAAGCGCCTGGAGCGGGCGGAGAAGGTGTTGGCGGAGGCCCTGGAGCTTACGGGGGTCCCGCGGGAGGATGCCCTTCTTTTGGAGGGCCGGCCTGCAGAGGCCATCCTCGAGGCCGCCATGGGGGAGAAGGCCGACCTCATCGTCATGGGTACCCGGGGCCTTGGGGCCATCGGGAGCCTGTTTTTGGGCAGCCAAAGCCAGAAGGTGGTAGCGGAGGCCCCCTGCCCTGTGCTCCTGGTGCGTTAGCCTAGGGTGGGGGAGGTGTGGCGACGCCAGCGAAGGAGCCTGGCCTCGAGGCGGTTGAAGAGGAAGAAGAGAAGGAGGACGAAGACCACGATGAGTGTGATCAGGGCTAGGCTGAGCCTCGCGTTATAGGTGCTCTGGGCGAAGGAGAGGAGGTAACCCAGGCCCCGGCTTGCCGCCACGAACTCCCCCACCACCGCCCCGGTAAAGGCAAAACCCACGGCCACCTTCAAGGAGGAGAGGACCCAGGCGGCGATGGAGGGAAGGTAGACTTCCTTTAGGAGCCAGTAGCGGCCACCTCCCAGGGTGCGGATCCTTTCCACCAGCTTAGGATCCACTTGCTTTACCCCGCTATAGACCGCAAAAAAGATGAGGACGGCCACCAAGACCAGACTGAGGGCCACTTTAGAGGCCAGGCCGATGCCCAGCCATATGACGAAGAGGGGGGCCAGGATTACCCGGGGTATGGCGTTTAGGAGGAGCATGACCGGCTCCAATAGATCCGAAGCCAGGGGGCTAAAGGCGGCCAAAAGACCGAGGATTCCCCCCAGAAGGATACCGGCCCCCAGGCCCAACAGGGCTGCCGTGAAGGTGGCCTGGAGGTGGGGCCAAATCTCCCCTTCCCGGAAAAGGCCCATGAGGGTCAGGAGCACCTGGGAGGGAGGAGGGGCGTAAAGGGGGTTAAGGAGGCCAAGGGCTGAGAGGGCTTCCCACAAGATGAGAAGGGCCATTAGGCCTAGGTTACGGCGCATCGCGAAGCCTCCTTCAGCTCCTGCCAAAGCCTTTGCAGGTAGACGCCAAACCGGGGGTCGGCCTTCACCCTCACCGGGTCCCGGGGACGGGAAAAGGGGATGCGGTGCTCTTGGATGATCCTAGCCCTAGGCCCTTGGGAAAGGAGGCAGACCCGGTCGGCCAGGCTGATGGCCTCCTCCAGGTCGTGGGTTACCAGGAGCACGGCGATGCCCTCTTCCTCCACCAGGCTGAGGAGGTCCTGGGTAACCTGAATGCGCAAAATGGCATCCAGGCTGGCGAAGGGCTCGTCCATGAGAAGGAGCCTTGGCTTCAGGGCTAGGACCTGGGCCAGGGCCACCCGTTTGCGCTGACCTCCCGAAAGCTGGTGGGGGAACCGGTGGCCTAACCCGCTTAGGCCAAGGCGCTCCAGCCAGGCCTCGGCCTCCCTCCGGGCCATTTCCCTGGGCCAGCCCCGGATTCTTAAACCCAGGGCTACGTTGTCCAGGGCGGTGCGCCAGGGGAGGAGGGCATCCTCTTGGAACAGGAAGCCGATCTCCTCCTGGGCGCAAGCCCTTTGGATCTTTCCCCGTTGTGGGGTGAGGAGGCCAGCGATGGCCCGAAGCAGGGTGCTCTTCCCGCTTCCCGAAGGCCCCACCAGGCTTACGAACTCCCCTTTCCCTACCTGGAGGTTCACGCCTTCCAGGACGGGGATGGGGCCATAACCCAGACCCAACCCCTCTACCTCAAGCACTTCCCAGCACCTCCAAATCCAGAAGCCTTTCCACCTGGAAGCCGGGAGGCAAAAGGCCAGCTTCCATCTGGCTTTCCGCCACCCGGCGGGCGGCCTCGAGGTCAATGCGCACCCCTGTGGGATAGAGGTCCTTGCGGTAGCGCTCGATGATGGCCTTGAGCCGTACCTCGTCCCCACCGGCGATGAGGGCTTTGGGCAAGGTGTCGGCGATGAGGCGGGCCTCCGCTGCCCGGATGAAGCGCAGAGCTTTTTCTAGGGCCCTGGCCATGGCCCGCATCTCCTCGAGGCGGGCTGGCCTTTCCTCCCGCCGGATAGCCACCCCCATGAACTCGTAGGGGCCTCCCAGGAAGGCGGTGGCCTGCTTCAGGTCCATGAGGTTCACCAGCTCGCGCCCTCCCGCCTCCTTGAGTAGGGAAAGGGCCGGTTCTTGGATCATCCCGGCCTCCACGTGGCCGGCCTTTAAGGCCTCATAGAGGTTGGGGCCCAGGGTGGCGTACTGCACCCGCTTGGGATCCAGCCCAGCTTTTCTCAACAGGTAGACCAGGAGCACATGGTCCGCGTTGCCCAGGGCGGACACCCCCACCGTGCGCCCCTCCAGGTCCTTAATCCCCCGGATGCCCGGTGCCTTGGGGCTGTAGGCCAGGGCGAAGAGGGGTAACCTCCCCGTGGAGGCGAAGCGCAAGATGGGGGCACCTTGCTGGTAGGCCTGGAGGGCGGCATCCAGGCTGGTGGCGGCATAGTCCACGGCCCGGCCTACCAGAAACTGGAGGGCCTGGCTTCCCCCCCGGGCGTAGACCAGCTCCACCTCGAGGCCTTCCTCCTGGAAGTACCCCCTCCGGGCGGCCACCTCGTAAGGGATGATGCAAAGGAGCTGGGAGCAGAAGGCCAGCTTGATGTGTCTCCTGCCCCTTTGTCCCAGACCGGAACCCAGCAGGGCCAGGCTGGAAAACCCCTTGACCACTGTTCGGCGATCCACGCAGCAGCCCATGTCCCTCATGGTGAGGTATGAGTCTCATCATGTCAAGGGTATAGAGCAGGCCCCGGCTCCTGGGATGTCTTGTGGGTGGCGGAGGGTGGCCAATGGGAGCGTTTGCATGAGGCCGGAGTCGGTTAAGCGTGGGGTTCCCTTATACTGGGGAAAGGAGGGGGTTTCTGGCCCTTCTTTATCCGCACAGGAGGGTTTTGGTGCCCGGCGTGTTGCTGCTGGCCTACCTTTCCGGCGTCTTATTGGTGCGCCTGGGGTTGCCGGCGTTTCTGGGTTACCTCGGTATCGGGATGGTGTTGAGGCTCCTGGGCTTTCCCGGTGATCCCCTTTTGGACTTTTTCTCAGACCTTGGCGTCTACCTTTTGCTTTTCACCGTGGGTCTCGGCCTGCGCTTAGAACGCCTGGTGCGCCGGGAAGTTTGGGTCACCGGGGTTTCTCAGCTCCTCTTGCTTCCGGTTTTCCTGGCCGCCCTCTATATCCTGGGTCTGGCGCAGAATCTCTTGTCCCTACTGGTGTTGGCCGTGGCCCTTATCAATCCCAGCACCGTGCTTCTGGCCCGGGTGCTTCAAGGCAAAGGGGAGCTTTCTGCCTTGCACGGGCAGCTGGCCTTGGGCATCTCGGTCTTTCTGGACGTGGTATCGCTGGCCCTGCTCATTCTGGTGGGGTTCCAAGGGGTCGGGGCTTTAGGGTTCTCCGTCTTGGCCCTTCCTTTCTTACGACCGCTACTGGTCCGCTTGTTTCACTTGGCCCAAAACGCCGAGCTCAAGCTCCTTCTGGGTGTGGGGCTGGCCCTTTTGGGGGCGGAGCTGGCCCGCTTCCTTCAGGCCCCGGAGGCTTTAGGGGCTCTCTTTATGGGCTTGGGGTTGTCCCGCTACCCGGGGGTAGGGGAGGTGGCGGAAAGGCTCTGGGCGCTGAGGGAGACATTTTTAGTGGCCTTCTTCCTTAGGGCGGGGATGGCGGTAGGTCCCGATGGGGTTTTTGTGGGGCTTTTGCTTTTGCTCCTGCTACTGCTGAAGCCGGTTTTTCTCTTTCTACCTCTGGTCCGCCAGGGCTTTAGAGCCCGCACGGCTTTTTTGGTGGGGGTGGGCCTAGGCACCTATTCGGAGTTTGGCCTGGTGGTGGCGGGGATCCTCCAGGGGTTGGGGCAGCTGACGCCCCAAGGGGTGGGAGCGGTGGCCCTGGCGGTGGGGGGTTCTTTTCTGTTGGGAGCCCCTATGGTCCAAAGGGCCCACCTTTTTTACGAGAGGTGGAAACCCTGGCTTAAGGGTTGGGAGAAGCCTGGTCTACACCCCGACGAGGAACCCCGGGGGGCCTTAGGAGCAAACTGGCTGGTGGTGGGCATGGGCCGGACGGGGGCAGCGGCGTATCGCTTTCTCGCGGGGAGGGGCGAAAGGGTTTTGGGTTTGGATAGCGACCCGGCCAAGGTGGAGTACCACAGTTCCAAGGGCCGGCGGGTGCTCTATGGGGATGCCGAGGACCCGGTCCTTTGGGAGGGGTTGGATCTGAATGGGGTTAAGGGGGTCGTGCTAGCGCTCCCCGACCTCGAGGCCCGCCTCCAGGCCACCAGGGCCCTGCGGGCCAAGGGCTTTGCGGGCGTAGTGGGGGCGGTGAGTTACGCCAAGGAGGAGGATGCCCGGCTTTTGGAGGCTGGGGTGGATGTGGTGTTCCATCCGCTTCTGGAGGCCGGGGAGCGGCTTGCAGAAAGGGTTTTACAGGCCAGCGAAGCCTAGGGAAAAGGTAAACTTAGGGGTATGAACTACGACACCTTGGCGGTGCTTGCGGGGTTACCCGAGGACCCCCATGGAGCGGTGGGGCTTCCCATCTACGCCGTGGCCGCCTACGGCTTTAGGACCCTGGAGGAGGGGGCAAAGCGGTTTGCCACCGGGGAGGGCTACGTATATGCCCGGCAGAAGGACCCTACGGCCAGGGCCTTGGAGGAGAGGCTTAAAGCCCTTGAGGGAGCCATGGAGGCGGAGGTTTTTGCCTCGGGGCAGGCGGCCACCTTCGCTGCCCTAATGGCGCTTCTCCGCCCAGGGGATGAGGTGGTGGCGGCCAAGGGGCTTTTCGGCCAGACCATCGGCCTTTTCCAGCAGGTTTTGGCCCCTTGGGGGATACGGGTGCGTTACGTGGAGCCCGAGCCCCAGCGGGTTCGCCAGGCCCTTACCGAGGTTACCCGGGCCATCTTCGTGGAAACCATGGCCAATCCTGCCCTGATCGTGCCGGACCTCGAGGGCCTGGCCTCCGTGGCCGAGGAGAAGGGGATTGCCCTGGTGGTGGACAACACCTTCGGCGCCGCAGGGGCGCTGGCTAAGCCCCTAAGGTGGGGAGCCCACGTGGTGGTGGAGAGCCTCACCAAGTGGGCGAGCGGCCACGGCTCGGTGCTGGGGGGAGCGGTGGTGGTGCGGGAAGCCCATATCTGGCGGAACTACCCGCAGTTTTGGGAGCCGGATGCTAGGGGCCAGGTGCCCTGGGAGGCCTTGGGGCCCAGGTGCTACCCGGAAAGGGTGCGCACCCTGGGGCTTTCCCTTATGGGTATGGCCCTATCCCCCTTCAACGCCTACCTTCTCTTCCAGGGCCTGGAAACCGTAGCCCTCAGGGTAAAGCGGATGAGCGAAACGGCCCTCTATCTGGCGGAGGCTCTTAGGGGCCATCCCAAGATCCAAGCCCTTCGTTACCCTGGCTTGCCCCAAGACCCCGCCTACCCCATGGCCCAAAAGTACCTGGCCTCGGGGGGGCCCATGTTTACCCTGGACCTGGGAAGCCAGGAGGCGGCAGGCCGCTTTTTAGGGGCCATTCCCTTGCCCAAGGCCGCTAACCTGGGGGATGCCCGCACCCTTCTCGTGCACCCGTGGACCACCACCCATAGCCGCCTTTCGGAGGAGGGGAGGCTTCAGGCGGGAGTTACCCCGGGCTTGGTGCGGGTTTCCGTGGGGCTGGAGGACCCTTTGGACATCGAGGCCTGGTTCCGGGAGGCCTTGGACGGTGTGTAGGGGGGAGGAAAAGCACAAGCGTGTTTTATCGTGAAGATATACACATGATGAGGGTTCCTACTTCCCGCCAAGGCTAATACCCCCGCGGGACGTAGGAGCGCCGTCTCCCTCTAGATCACCCAAAGCCCCTGGCGCATAAGGGGCACGCGGGTACCATCCTCCAGGATCCCATCCACCTGGATTTCCTCGGAGCCGATCATCCAATCGATGTGCACCAGGCTTTGGTTTCCCCCGCGCCTTAGGAACTCTTCCCCGGTGGGGCGTCCTTCCAGGTTCTCCGCATAGGCCTGTCCAAAGGCGATGTGGCTGGCGGCGTTTTCGTCAAAGAGGGTGTCAAAGAAAACCAGGCCCGTCCTGGCGATGGGGTTGTCGGCGGGTACCAGGGCCACCTCTCCAAGCCTCCGGGCCCCCTCGTCGGTGGAAAGGACCTTAAGGAGAACCTCCTGGCCCTTTTCCGCCCCCACCTCCACCGCATACCCCCCCTCAAAGCGGGCCCAGATGCCCTCCACCAGCTGGCCCCCCAAGGCCAAGGGGCGGCTGGCCCGCACGATCCCTTCCACCCGTTCCCGATGGGGGGCGGTGAAGACCTCCTCCGTGGGTAGGTTGGGATTGCAAAGAAGCCCCTTCTGGGTGGGGGTGGCCCCTCCTTGCCAGAGGTGCCCCTCCGCCAGGCCCACCATCAGGTCGGTTCCTGGGCCTCGGAAGTGGATAGCGGAGAAACGCCTTTCGTTCAGGTAGGCCACCTTCTGGTGTAAGGAGCGGTTATGGGCTTCCCAGGCGGCCACGGGGTCTAGGGTATCCGCGCGGGTGGCCTGGAAGATGGCCTGCCAGAGCCTACCCACCGCCTCCTCCTCGGGTAGCTGGGGAAAGACCGCCTTGGCCCAGCCAGGGTGAGCGAAGGGCACGATGGACCAGTTGGTGACGAACTGGCTGATGGCCTCGAGGGCCGGCTTGTAGGCCCGGCTTTGCGCCTGCTGGGCCCGGCCTATGCGGTCTGGGGGAATGCCCTCCAGGGCCTTGGGGTCGTTGCCGGAAACCGCCAGCCGGGCAGCCCCCTCGCGGAAGGCCTTGGCCATGCCCTCGTAGAGCCAGGCCGGGGCCTTGTCCAAGCCTTCCTCTGGCGTCAGGGAAAGGCGCTTGCGGGAAAGGACGTTATCCCCGTAGATGACCGTGAAGAGGCTTGCTCCGTGCTGGTAAGCTTTTTCCGCCAAGAGGCGGACAAAATCCACGGCCTCAATGGGGGCGGTGGCGATAACTTCCTGCCCTGGCTGAAGGTTCAGCCCTACCCGGACGGCCAGATGGGCCAACTTTTCTAGGTTTTCCTGAAAGGCACTCACGCCCCCAAGTCTTTCCTGCCGAAGGGCTTCCGTCAAGGCCGGGGGCAGCTTTTGGGCCTGCCGAGAAGGAGGGCCAGCCCGGAAAGCAGCAAAAATAGGGGCCGGTAAGCTTCCAAAAGAAAGGCGGCCAGGAGGAAGAGAACCACCAGGGCATACCGGATGGACATGCTCCTAGGGTACACCGGGAGGGGCGGGACATTCCTCACCCCAAGGGGCGCTATGGTGGGGGAGAGGTGGAGCCTATGCGTCCCATTACCGTGGACGGGAACGAGGCGGTGGCCCGGGTGGCCTACCGTTTGAGCGAGGTGATCGCCATTTACCCCATCACCCCGGCAAGCCCTATGGCGGAGTTTTGCGACGAGTGGGCAGCCAAGGGGGAGCCCAACCTGTTCGGGCTGGTGCCCCGGGTGGTGGAGATGCAGTCCGAGGGCGGGGCGGCAGGGGCCCTTCACGGGGCCCTGCAGGAAGGGGTTTTGGCCACCACCTTCACCGCCAGCCAGGGCCTCCTGCTCATGATCCCCGACATGTACAAGATCGCCGGCCAGGCCCTTCCAGGGGTGATCCACGTGGCCGCCCGTGCCTTGGCCACCCATGCCCTATCCATCTTTGGGGATCACCAGGACCTGTATGCGGTACGGCCCACGGGGTGGGCGATCCTGGTCTCGGACTCCGTCCAAGCGGCCCAGGACCTGGCAGCCATGGCCCACATCACCGCCCTGAAGGCAAGCCTCCCGGTACTTCACGCCATGGATGGTTTCCGCACCTCCCACGAGGTGCAAAAGATCCTGCCCCTTTCCGACCGGGAGCTAAAGGCCCTTTTCCCCTTTGGGGCCCTCGAGGCCTACCGCCGGCGGGCCCTCACCCCGGAAAATCCCGTGATCCGGGGCACCGCGCAAAACCCCGACCATTACTTCCAAAACCGGGAGGCCATCAACCCCTTCTACCTGCGCCTGCCCCAGGTGATGGCCGAAACCATGGAACACTTTGCCCAGGTTACCGGGCGCCGCTATGCCCCATACGAGTACTTCGGCCACCCGGAGGCTGAGCGGGTGGTGGTGGTCATGGGCTCGGCCTCCCTGGCGGTGGAGGAGGCGGTGGAGCACCTCCTGAAGCAAGGGGAGAGGGTGGGAATGGTGCGGGTGCGCCTGTACCGCCCCTTCCATACGGAGGCTTTTCTCGCTGCCTTTCCCAAGGCCACGCGTAAAGTGGCGGTCCTGGACCGGGGCAAGGAGCCGGGGGCCGTGGGAGAGCCCCTTTTCCAGGAGGTGGCGGCGGCCTTTGCCCTAAGGGGTGGGGAGGTTCCTCTGCTGGTGGGAGGGAGGTACGGGCTTTCCTCCAAGGAGTTCACCCCGGCCATGGCCCTGGGGGTGTTTGAGGAGCTGAAGAAGGAGAGGCCCCGGCACGGCTTCACCGTGGGGATCGTGGACGATGTGACGGGCACGAGCCTTTCCTACCCAGAGGTGGACTTTGAGGACCCAGCCTCGGTGCGGGCGGTCTTCTTTGCCCTAGGGGCCGACGGGACCGTGAGCGCCAACAAGAACACCATCAAGATCATCGGGGAGGAGACCCCCCTTTACGCCCAGGGGTACTTCGTCTACGACTCCAAAAAGTCCGGCTCCCGCACGGTTAGCCACCTGCGCTTTGGCCCAAACCCCTTGAACAAGCCCTACCTGGTGCAGAGGGCCAACTTTGTGGGTATCCACCAGTGGAGCTTCCTGGAGCGCCTTCCCATGCTGGGGGTGGCGGAGGAGGGGGCCACGGTCCTCATCAACAGCCCCTACCCCAAGGAGGAGGTCTGGGACCGTCTGCCCAAGCCTGTCCAGGAGGAGATCCTCAGGAAGAACCTCAAGGTCTACGTGGTCAACGCCTATGAGCTGGCCAGGCGGGTGGGCCTTCCCGGGCGCATCAACACCATCATGCAGGCTGCCTTCTTCAAGCTTTCCGGGGTTTTGCCCGAGGAGGAGGCCAAGGCCCGCATCAAGAAGGGCATAGAAAAAAGCTACGGCAAGCGGGGCAGGTCGGTGCTGGAGCGGAACTTCCAGGCGGTGGAGCTGGGCTTTGCGGCGGTGGAGCCCCTCCCCGTTCCCGGCAGGGTTACCTCGGAAAAGGACCTGGTGCCGCCGATGGTGGGCCACCCCCCCGCCTTTGTGCGGGAGGTGCTGGGGCCCATCGCCTTGGGGCTTGGGGACAACTTGCCGGTCTCCGTCTTTCCTGCGGATGGCACCTACCCCACGGGGACGGCTCGGTACGAGAAGCGGGGCATCGCCGAGTTCATCCCCACCTGGGACCCCGGGGTGTGCGTGCAGTGCGGCAAGTGCGTTTTGGTCTGCCCCCATGCGGTGATCCGGGCCAAGGTGGTGCCGGAGGAGGCCCTGGCCCAGGCCCCCGAGGGTTTCCCCTACCGCAAGGCCATGTGGAAGGAACTGAGCGGGGAGTTTACCTTGGCCATCAGCCCCGACGACTGCACCGGGTGTTCCCTTTGCGTGGAGGTCTGCCCCGCCAAGGATAAGCAAAACCCAAGCCGCAAGGCCTTGAACCTGGCTCCCCGCTTGGAGGTGCGGGAGGCCATGAACCGGCACTGGGACTTCTTCCTCTCCTTGCCGGAAACACCCAGGGCCGGCCTTAAGCTCCACACCGTGAAGGATGTGCAGCTTCTGGAGCCCTTGTTTGAGTTCCCTGGGGCCTGCGCGGGGTGCGGGGAAACCCCCTACCTTAGGCTTCTTTCCCAGCTTTTTGGCGACCGCCTCATCATCGCCAACGCCACCGGATGTAGTTCCATTTACGGGGGGAACCTTCCCACCACCCCCTGGAGCAAAAACCGGGAAGGCCGGGGCCCGGCCTGGGCCAACTCCCTCTTTGAGGACAACGCCGAGTTCGGCCTAGGCCTGCGCCTGGCCTTGGACAAGAAGGCGGAGTACGCCCGGGAGCTGCTGGGGGATTTCCGGCAGGTCCTAGGTGAGGCGCTGGTGGAGAGGCTCCTTGCGGAAACAGGGCCGGAGGAGGTGGAAAAGAGGCGGCAGGATGTGGCCCTTCTGAGGGAAAGGCTGAAGGCCCTGGACGATCCCAAGGCCCGGGACCTCTTGGCGGTGGCGGACGCCCTAATCCCCCACTCGGTCTGGATCGTGGGCGGGGATGGCTGGGCCTACGATATCGGCTACGGGGGCCTGGACCATGTGCTGGCCAGTGGGGCCAACGTGAAGGTCCTGGTTCTGGACACCGAGGTCTACTCCAACACCGGGGGGCAGGCCTCCAAGGCCACGGGCCTGGGGGCGGTGGCCAAGTTCGCCGCCGCGGGTAAGCCCACCCCCAAGAAGGACCTGGCCTTCATGGCCATGAGCTACGGGCATGTTTACGTGGCCCAGATCGCCATGGGGGCGAGCGATGCCCACACGGTGAAGGCCTTCCTCGAGGCGGAGGCCCATAAGGGCCCGGCCCTCCTCATCGCCTACAGCCACTGCATCGCCCACGGCATCGACATGGCCAAGGGCATGGAGCACCAGAGGCTGGCGGAGCGCACGGGGTACTGGCCCCTTTTCCGCTACATCCCTGGCCAAGGGCTCGTCCTGGATTCCAAGCCCCCCACGTTGCCGCTCAGGGAATACCTTTATGCGGAAAACCGCTACCGGCTTCTCCTCCAGACCCTTCCCGAGGAGGCCGAGGCCTTTTTAAAGCGGGCAGAGGAAGCGGTGCGGGAAAGGTGGGAGAGGCTTTCCCGCATGGCGGCGAAGGAGGTTGTGCCAAACTGAGGGTGTTTTCCCGTCAGGGGAACACATGAAGGAGGAGGGGTATGGATCTGAGCACCACCTACCTGGGGCTAAAGCTGGACCACCCTTTGGTGGCTTCCGCCTCGCCCCTCACGGAAAAGCTGGATGGGTTCTTGCGCCTGGAGGATGGGGGAGCGGCGGCCATCGTGATGCACTCCCTCTTTGAGGAGCAGGTGACCCTCGAGGAGGAGTTGCTGGACCATTATCTCCACTACGGCCACGAAAGCTACGCCGAGGCCCTCTCGTACTTTCCCAAAGCCCACGAGTACCGCCTAACCCCAGAGCGCTATCTGGATCTCCTCTCCCGGGCCAAGGAACGGGTTTCCGTTCCCATCATCGCCAGCTTGAACGGCATCAGCCGGGGGGGATGGGTGGAGTACGCCAAGCTCTTGGAGGAGGCCGGGGCCAACGCCCTGGAGCTCAACCTTTACTACATCCCCACCGACCCTTCCCTTTCCGCCTCAGAGGTGGAGGCCATGGACCTGGATACCATCCGCGCCGTGGTGGAAAGCGTGCGGATCCCCGTGGCGGTCAAGGTGGGGCATGCCTTCACCGCCTTCGCCCACTTCGCCAAAAGGGTGGAGGATACTGGGGCCAAGGCCTTGGTCCTCTTCAACCGGTTCTACCAGCCGGATATAGACCTGGCTACCCTTTCCGTGGTGCCCACCCTGAGCCTCTCCCGCCCCTATGAGGCCTTGCTGCGCATCCACTGGATTGCGCTCCTTTACGGCCGGGTGGGCCTGGAGCTGGCCTTGACGGGGGGTGTGCATTCGGGGAAGGAGGCGGCGAAGGGGCTTCTTTCCGGGGCCCAGGTGGTGATGATGACCTCGGCCATCCTGGAAAAGGGCCCCCATCACTTCCGCACCGTGCTGGAGGAGCTGAAGGCCTTCATGGAGGAGAAGGAGTACGAGAGCGTGGAGGAGATGCGGGGGGTCTTGAGCTACCAGAAGGTGGCGGAGCCGGCAGCCTTTGAGCGGGCCAACTACCTTAAGGTTCTGGGCTCGTATCGCCTTCTTCCCTAAGGGCGTACAGGCCCTTGCCCAGGGCCACCACCGGGCCCCTGTGCCAGCGGGCCAGGGCGGAGAGCCGGATCTTGGCGATCTTTTCCGGTTCCCGAACGTGGGCCCAAAGCCCCGACTCCTTCAGGCGGCGGCCTACCTCGGTGTAGTGAAGAGGCCGGCCCTCCTGTTTTAGCATCTCCAGCACCGCCTTGCGGAACCGGTCCGGTGGGGGCATGGCTAGCCCAAGTATACCCGTATAGTGAGGACATGAGGAACCAGGAGCTGGCCCGCCTCTTTGAGGAGATCGGGCTCATGAGCGAGTTTTTGGGGGATAACCCCTTTAGGGTGCGGGCCTATTACCAGGCGGCCCGGACCCTTTACGACCTGGATACCCCCATTGAGGAGGTGGCCAAAGGGGGAAAAGAGGCCCTTCTGACCCTTCCTGGCATCGGCCCCGACCTGGCGGAGAAGATCCTGGAGTTTCTCGCCACCGGGGGTATCAAGAAGCACCGGGAACTTGCGGAGCGCGTACCTGTGGGGGTCTTGGCGGTGATGGAGGTACCCGGGGTGGGGCCCAAGACCGCCCGGCAGCTTTATGACCAGCTGGGCATCGACTCCTTGGAAAGACTAAGGGAAGCCCTGGATAGGGGAGACCTGCTTCGCCTCAAGGGCTTCGGCCCCAAAAAGGCGGAAAGGATCCGGGAGGGGCTGGCCTTGGTCCAGGTGGCGGGTAAACGCAGGCCCTTGGGGGCGGTGCTTTCCTTGGCGCGGAACCTGCTTGCCGCCATCCGAGCCCTGCCCGGTGTGGAGAAGGCGGAACTTTGCGGGTCCGCCCGGCGGTACAAGGACACCGTGGGGGACCTGGACTACCTGGTGGCCGCCGAGAGGGGCGAGGAGGTGGTAAAGGCCTTTGTGAAGCTTCCCCAGGTGAAGGAGGCGTACGCTCAGGGCAAGGAGCGGGCCACCGTGTTCCTTAAAAATGGCCTCCAGGTGGACCTGCGGGTGGTGCCGCCCGAGAGTTGGGGTTCCGGGCTCCAGTACCTCACCGGAAGCAAGGAGCACTCCATCCAGCTCCGTTCCCTGGCCCAGGAGAGGGGTCTGAAGCTTTCCGAGTACGGGGTTTTCCGCGGGGAAAAGCGCCTGGCGGGGGAGACGGAGGAGGGGGTCTATGAGGCCTTGGGCCTGCCCTTCATCCCCCCACCCCTCAGGGAGGACCGGGGGGAGATAGAAGCGGCGCTTGGGGGGAAGCTTCCGAGGCTGTTGGAGCTTTCCCAGATCCAGGGGGATTTGCAGGTGCATTCCACCTACTCCGACGGCCAGAACAGCCTCGAGGAGCTCTGGCAGGCGGCCAAGGCCCTGGGCTACCAGTACCTGGGGGTGACGGACCACTCCCCGGCGGTGCGGGTGGCAGGGGGGCCCTCCCCGGAGGAGGCCTTAAGGCGGGTAGAAACCATCCGCCGCTTCAATGAAACCCATGGCCCCCCGTACCTCCTGGCGGGGGCGGAGGTGGATATAAGGCCCGATGGCGCCTTGGACTACCCGGACTGGGTGTTAAGGGAGCTGGACCTGGTGCTCATCTCCATCCACTCGGGTTTTAAGCTTTCCAAGGCCGAGCAGACCAAGCGCGTCCTAAAGGCCCTGGAGAACCCTTTTGTCCATGTCCTGGCCCACCCCACCGCCAGGCTCATTGGCCGGCGGGCCCCCATCGAGGCCGATTGGGAGGCCATTTTGCGCAAGGCCAAGGAGATGGGGGTGGCGGTGGAGATCGACGGCTACTATGACCGCATGGACCTACCCGACGACCTGGCGCGCTTGGCCTATGGCATGGGCCTTTGGGTGAGCCTTTCCACCGATGCCCACCAGGTGGAGCACCTGCGCTTCATGGAGCTTGCGGTGGGCACGGCCCAAAGGGCTTGGATCGGGCCGGAACGGGTTTTAAACACCCTCTCGTACCAGGAGCTTCTTGCCTGGCTCAAAGCCCGGCGAGGCCTTTAGCTTCTAGGAGAACTTCCAGGAACATTTCCCGGGTGAGCCGGCCCGTCTGCGTGTTCTGCCGGGAGACGTGGTAGCTGGCAAGGAGGTGCCTGTCCTGGGGCAAGGGGTAGTGGGCCCCGTGGAAAAAGGGATGGGCGCTCTTTTTCATGCCGAAGTGGTCAAGGAGGGCCTTGTGGGCGATCCGGCCCAGGGCCAGGTAGACCCGGGCGTTCCGAAGAAGACCCAGCTCCACCCGGGTCCAGGCGCTACAGGCCAGGAGCTCCTCCCGGGTGGGCTTGTTCTCCGGTGGGGCACAGCGCACGGCGGCGGTGAGATAGACCCCAAAGAGCCTGAGGTCGTCTCCGGGTTCACTCTGGGGCTTGCTGGAAAAGCCAGCCTGGTAGAGGAGAGGGTAGAGGAAGGCGCCCGAGGCATCCCCGGTGAAGGGCCGGCCTGTGCGGTTGGACCCGTGGGCCCCCGGGGCCAGGCCGAAGAGGATTAGGCGGGCGTCTGGGTCTCCAAAGCCGGGAACCGGCCTAGCCCAGTAGTCCCAGTCCCTATAGGCCCGGCGCTTTCTTTGCCCCACCTCTTCCCGGTAGGCCACCAACCGGGCACAGCGGGTGCAGGCGGTGAGTTCTTTTTGAAAGGTGTCCCATGGAGGAGCCTGCATTCCGGCCCCCTACTCCTAAAGGGGAATATTGTCATGCTTCTTGAAGGGGCGCTCCTCCTTCTTTTCCCAGAGCATCCTCAGGTGCTGGTAAAGGAGGCGCCTTGTGTGGGTGGGGTCAATGACATCGTCAAGGTAACCCCTTGCGGCCGCCACCCAGGGGTTGTCAAAGGCCCGGCGGTACTCCTCAATCTTGCGGCGGCGGGTTTCCTCGGGGTTGGGCGAAGACTGGATCTCCTTGCGATAGATGATGTTGGCGGCCCCCTCGGCCCCCATCACCGCCACCGCCGCCGTGGGCCAGGCCAGGACCACGTCCGCCCCCATGTCCTTGGAGTTCATGGCCAGATAGGCCCCCCCGTAGGCCTTGCGGGCGATGAGGGTGATCTTGGGTACCGTGGCCTCGGCGTAGGCGAAGAGCATCTTGGCCCCGTGGCGGATGATGCCCCCGTGCTCCTGGGCCACCCCAGGTAGAAAGCCGGTCACGTCCACCAGGGTGAGGATGGGGATATTGAAGGCGTCCATGGTGCGGATGAAGCGGGCGGCCTTGTCGGAGGCATTGATATCCAGGGCCCCTGCCATGAAACGGGGGTTGTTGGCCACCACGCCCACGGGAAAGCCTCCCAGCCGCCCCAGGCCCACGATGATGTTCCTGGCAAAACCCGGCTGGATTTCCAAAAACTCCCCGTCGTCCAGGAGGGTCCTGATGACCTGGTGCATGTTGTAAGGCCTCCTGGAGTCGGGGTGGACGATGTCCAGTAGCTCGGGGGTGGGGCGGAAGGGGTCGTCTTGGGGTTCTACCACGGGGGGTTTTTCCCGACTGTTTTGCGGAAGGTAGGAGAGGAGCTTCTTGATGAGGTCCAGGACCTCCCGGTCGTTTTGGCCCTCCAAGTGGGCCACCCCGCTCCTTTCCATGTGCACATCCGCCCCACCCAACTCCTCAAAGCTCACCTCTTCCCGGGTCACGCTTTTGATGACCTCGGGGCCGGTGATGAACATGTAGCTCCCTCCCCGGCTCATGAGGATAAAGTCGGTCATGGCGGGGCTGTAGACGGCTCCCCCGGCGCAGGGGCCCAGGATGGCGGAGATCTGGGGCACTACCCCGGAGTAGATGGCGTTGCGGTAGAAGACCTCCCCGTAGCCGGAAAGGCTGTCCACCCCTTCTTGGATGCGGGCCCCGGCGGAGTCGTTGAGGCCGATGATGGGAGCCCCCACCTTGGCTGCCAGGTCCATGAGGCTGGCGATCTTGCGCCCGTGCATCTTGCCCAAGGAGCCCCCCAGCACGGTGAAGTCCTGGCTGAAGACGAAGACCAAGCGGCCGCCGATGGTGCCATACCCGGTCACCACGCCATCGGCGGGGGCCTCAATACCTTCCATAAGCCCGGTTTCCAGGTGCTCGGCAAAGGGCATGAGCTCCACAAAACTCCCGGGATCCAGCAGGTAGTCTATGCGTTCCCGGGCGGTGAGCTTTCCCTGCTGGTGCTGCTTAAGGATGCGCTCTTCTCCTCCCCCGAGGAGGACCTTTTTCCGCCTCTCCTCCAGCTCAGCCAAGAGCTCATCCAGGATAAGCTTGGCGTTATCGGCCATACTGGCTGCATGATATACTAAGAAGCCGGGTTTGCTTCCACACAAAGGGGGCCCGGCAGAGGAGGTGAGAGGGATGAAGCGCTGGTTGGGCCTGGTCTTGTTGCTGGTGGCCCTTCTTCTTGCGGTCTGGGCTGGCTACCAGGGCTACGCCCGCCTCCGGGCCCTCGAGGGCCGGGTGGTTGCCTTGGAAACCCGGGTTCAGGCCCAGGAAGAGGCCCTCAAAGCCGTGGCGGAGCGGGTGGGCAGGCTGGAGGGTGAGGTCTTCAAGGCCCCGGCCCCACCCCTTTCCCTTCCCGAGGTACCGGAGGCCCCAGGTGCCCCTGCCTGGCCCTATGCGGTGGGGGTGGTGGTGGCGGCGGTGCTCCTTTTCTTCCTCCTGCAGCTCCTTCGGGGCAACCGGGGAAAAAAGGAGGGGGAGGCTCAGGAAACCCCGCCTCAGGAGAACCTCGAGGCTTCCCGCATGGAGGAGGAAGGGGCGCCTCCTCGGGGTGACCAGGGGGAGGGATCCCGGTAGGGTTTTGCCAAAGGGAAAAGCGGGCGGGAAATGCCCGCCCGCTTGGCCTTTCCCTCAGTCCTTCAGCTTTTTCACCGCCTCAATAAGGGCGGGAAGCACCTGGTGCACATCCCCCACGATCCCGTAGTCCGCGTGCTTGAAGATGGGGGCCTCGGGGTCCTTGTTCACGGCCACAATGTACTTGCTCTTGTTCATCCCCGCCAGGTGCTGGACCGCTCCGGAAACCCCGAGGGCGATGTAGAGGGAGGGTTGCACGGTTTTCCCCGTCTGGCCCACCTGCTCGCCGTAGGGCCGCCAGCCGGCATCCACCACCGCCCGAGTAGCCCCCACGGCCCCGCCCAGGAGGGCAGCCAGCTCCTCCACCTGCTTAAAGGCCTCGGCGCTTCCCATGCCCCGGCCCCCCGTGACCACGACGTTGGCCTCGGTCAGGGACACTCCTTTCCTCTCTTCCTGGACTCTTTCCAGTACCTCCACGGTGGCAACCGGGGGTACGTTCATGGTTACCACTTCCCCCATCTGGCCCAAGGGCTCCGCCAGAGGGGTGGTGTTGGGTTTCACCGTGAGGACCACGGGGGGGGCGCTTTTCACCTTCTGCGTCACCCGGTTCAGGTAGGCGTAGCGGGTGGCGTAGACCTGGCCGCCCTCCGCCCAGGACTCCAGGGTGTCCTCCAAAAGCCCCGCTTTCAGGGCGTAGGCCACCCGGCCCAGGTAGGCGCGGCTTTGCCGGGAGGAGGGGGCCAGGATGGCCTTGACGCCCTCCCTGGCGGCCTCCAGGATTCCCGCCGCCCACTTTTCGGCGGTGTAGGGGCCAAGCTCCGCCACGTAGAGGGTTTCCACGTACCCTCTGGCTTCTTCCAGAGGGGCCCGCTCTTCCGCAAGAAGC
Source organism: Thermus caldifontis (assembly GCF_003336745.1). NCBI lineage: Bacteria > Thermotogati > Deinococcota > Deinococci > Thermales > Thermaceae > Thermus > Thermus caldifontis. The sequence continues at coordinate 25,890 of NZ_KZ851836.1, forward strand.
ACCCCGGCTACCCTCTCCCCCAAGGCTTGGGCCAGCTGGCGGGCCCGGGTAAGGGCCTCGAGGCTCCCCTTGCGCAACTTGGTGCCGTCGTGGTCCAGGACAACCAGAATCATGCCTGCCTCCTTTAGATAACCTTGGCCTCCTCATGCAGGAGCCGTACCAGTTCTTCCGCTGCCGCCACGGGGTCCTTGCCGTCAAGAATCCTCTGCAGTCGGGCCTTTTCCTGGATGGTTTCCTCCAGGATCTCCACCCGGCCCTTCCCTTGGAAGGCCACCTTTTTGATCTCCTTCTTCTTGGCCTTCATGATGCCGGGCAGGGTGGGGTAGCGGGGCTCGTTCAGGCCCTGCTGGGTGGTGAACACGGCGGGCAGCTTGACCCGAACCCACTCCGCCCCCTCGTCCAGGTCGTGCTTGGCCTTGGCGGTTTCCCCTTCCAGCTCTAAGGCGGTGGTCCAGGGGACCACCGGCACCCCCAGGGCCTCGGCCAAAGCAGCCCCCAGGGCTTGGCTGTCCCAGTCTGCCTGTTGCCCTCCGGTCAGGACCAGGGTGGGGGCCTCCTCCTTCAGCACGGGGGCCAGGGCCTCGGCCACGGTGACGGGATCGGCGTAGCCCTCGTAGACCACGTGGATGCCCCGATCCATGCCCATGGCCAAGGCGGTGCGGATGGCCTCCTCCGCGCGCTCGGGGCCAAACCCCACCGCGATGGCCTCGCCCCCGTGCTTTTCCTTAAGGCGGAGGGCTTCCTCCACCCCGTACTCGTCCATCTGGTCCAGGATGAGGGTGGCGGAGGAGAGATCCACCCGGTTTCCCCCGATCCTGAGCCGGCTTTCCCCGTCCGGTACCTGTCTGATGACCGCTATGAACTTCATCCTCGCCTCCTATTCCGCCAGGATGTGCCTGGCGATGATGAGCCTTTGGATCTCGTTGGTGCCCTCGTAGATCTGGTTGAGCTTTACGTCCCTCAGGAGTTTTTCCACGGGGAACTCCCGCACGTACCCGTAACCCCCGTGGATCTGGATGGCCTGGTTGGCGGCCTCAAAAGCGATCTCCGAGGCGTAGGCCTTGGCGATGGCGCTGGCGTGAGCGTGGGGAAGACCCCGGTCCACCAGCCAGGCGGCGTAGTAGGTGTACATGCGGGCGGTTTCAATGCCCATCAGCATATCCGCCAGCTTGAACTGGATGGCCTGGAAGCCCGCGATGGGCTGGCCGAAGGCCTCCCGCTCTTTTGCGTACTTTTTGGCTTCGTCCAGCGCTCGCCTGGCCACGCCCACGCTGCCCGCGGCCACGGGGATGCGGGTCTTGTTGAGGGTGTTCATGGCGATTTTGAACCCCTCGCCTTCCTCCCCCAGGCGATTCTGAACGGGCACTTTGACATCTTCAAACACCAACTCATAGGTTCCCGAGGCCCTTTGCCCCATCTTCCCGTGGATCTTCACGGCACTGAACCCCGGGGTGCCCTTCTCCACCACCAGGGCCACCACCCCCTTGTGGCGAAGTTCGGGGTTTAAGGTGGCGAAGACCACCACCCACTCGGCCTCCCCACCGTTGGAGATCCACATCTTGGTGCCGTTTAGCACGTAATGGTCCCCCTGGCGCACGGCCCGGGTCTTGAGGGCCGCGGCATCGGAACCGTTCCCCGGCTCGCTGAGGGCGAAGGCCGCCAGGGCGGGCTTTTGTGTGAGGGGGGTAAGGAAACGACGCTTTTGTTCCTCGGTCCCCGCCAAGAGCACGGGGGTGATCCCCAGGTCGCTGGCCATGGGGATGGTGTAGATGCCCATGCAGGCGTAGGCCAGCTCCTCCCCCACGATGACCTCGTCCAGCATCTTGAGGCCCATTCCTCCGTATTCCTCGGGGATGATGGCGTTCAAAAGACCCACCTCGTGGAGTTTCTCTATGACCGGCCAGGGCACCTCCTCCTTCTCGTCGTACTCCTGGGCCACGGGCAGGATCACCTCTTTGGCGAAGCGCCGGGCCAGGGCCTGAAGCTGCCGTTGTTCCTCGGTGAGGCTAAAGTCTATGGGCATGGCTTTCCTCCCCTAGGGGCCAGGGGCCCTACTCTTTGACCCAGTCTAAGATTGTGCCCCTCCCCTTGCAACCCCGCCACCATGCTACCATTGGAGCTAGATGCGATCCGTGGGTCAGCTGGAGATTCTTGGCCGTTTTCAACGGGCGCTATTGAAGGATTTGGAGCCGGTGCAGATATTGCGCCACCTCCTCGAGGTGGCCACCGACGAAGGGGTAGAGCGGGCGGCCCTTTTCCTCTACCACCGGGGAACCCGGGAGCTTATGGGGGAGGTGGCCTCGGGCCGGGGGCGGCATTACACGGTTTCCTCCATCGCCCTTCCCCTACATGCCAAGGGGCCTGTGCAGGAGGCCTTTTTCGCCGAAGGGCCGGTGAAGCGGGGCGAGGAGTGGCTTTTGCCCGTGGTTGGGGAGGAGACCTCCTACTGCTGGGCGGATCCCGAGGCTCGGTGTACGGAACGGCCCAGGGCGAGCCGGGAAACCCGGGTCCTGGTGTGCCCCAGTTGTGCCCGGTTTACCCCTAAGGGGGTACTCAGCCTGGAAGGGGTTCCCCAAGGCCTAAGACCCCTCCTTCCCCTCCTGGCCCAGCTCACCGCCTTGGCCCTCAAAAACGGCGAGCTCTTGGCGGAGCGCAACCGGGCCTTTGCCCAGCTATCCCGCCACGTGGAGGCGCTTTCCCACGTGACCACCCTGGCCCGGGAGGTGGGGCGGGTCCTGGAGCCCAGGGCGGTGCTGGAAACCCTGGCCCGTTCCCTCTCGGAGCGGTTTGGCTTTTTCCGGGTCACCGTGGCCTTGATCCAAGGGGAGGGGCCGGACCGCTTGGGCGGTTATTTGGAAGGGTATTTGACCCTTAAGGGGGAAGCCCTTTACTGGACGGAGGGCCGTAGCCGTATCCGCCTTCCCCTTGGGGCTTCCTCGGACCCTTTGGCGCGGGCGGTGCGCGAGGGAAGGACCCTTTTGGTGGACAGGGAGCAGCTTCCGCCCCATATGGTTCCCGAGGTGGGGGCTCGGGTGGCCTTTGTGCCCATCCTGGCGGAGGGGGAACCCTTGGGGGCGGTGGCGGTGGACCACGGGCCCGGGGGGCCTGCGGTGAGCGAGGAGGAGGTGCGGTATGTGGAGCTTCTGGCCGGGGTGGCAGGGGTAGCCCTTAGGAACGCCCAACTCTACCGAGAGAAGACCCAGCTGTCCTTGGCCCTGGCGGCGGAGAGGAAGCGGCTTTCGGAGATTCTGGAGGAGCTTCCCGATGGGGTGGTGGTGCTCTTTGGCGAGGGGGGCTACGCCAACAGCCGGGCCCGGGAGGCCCTGGGTCTAAGCCGTGAGATGGCCCTCGAGGACCTTCCCGGAAGCCTGCAGCCGGCCTTGGAAGGGGGGCGGGTGGAGGTGAGCCTGGGGGGTGCCACCTATAGCGTTCGGGGCAAAAGGTTGGAGGGGATGCGCATCCTGGTTCTCCACGACATCAGCGAGCGCACCCGTATGGAGCGGGCCCTCAGGGACCAGGTGGCCTTCACCCGATCCCTGGTGGACCTGGCCCAGGAGGCCCTGCGGGAGCGGGGCCTCGCCGCCTTGGGCCGAGGGGTGGTGGAGCGCCTTAAGGGCCTTTTCGCCGCCGATGAGGGGCTTTTTGTCCTCGAGCTGGAGGGGGTGCCGAGGGTGCTCTACGCCACCTGCACCTTTCCCGGGGAACTTTCCCAGCCGAACCTTCTGCGGAGGGCCCTGGACCGCGTGGGGGTTGGGCAGGAAGGGGCGCTTACCCCCTTGGGGGCCGAGACCCTGGGCCCTGAGGACTGCGCTTTGGCCGAGGCCCTTGGGCTCAAAAGCGCCTTGGTGGTGCCCTTTGGGGCAGGGGAGGCCCGGGGTGCGGTGCTATTGGGGTACCGGAAGGAGCGGCGCTTTTCCGAAAGGCTGCTTGCCCGCCTGGCCCAGGTGGGGACCCTCTTGGCCCTATCCGTGCAGAAGGCCCGCTTCTTAGAGCTTCTGGAGCTGGAGGAGGGGCGCCTCAAGGCCCTTTTGGAGCATTCCCAGGATGTTATCTACGTGCTGGACCGGGAGGGGATCATCCGCTTTGTGAGCGCCAGCGTGCGCCATGTGCTGGGCTACGATCCCGAGGGGTACAAGAGGGGCATGGTGCACGGCCTGGATTTCGTCCATCCCGAAGACCGGCCCTTGGCGGAGAGGCTTTTCCGCGAGCTTCTTTCTTCCCCCTCGGAGGTGCGCACGGGGGAGTTCCGGGTCCTGCATGCGGATGGCACCCCCATTCCCATGGAGGCCTGGGGGCGGAACCTCTTGGAGGATCCCCGGGTGCGGGGGGTGGTGGTGGACCTTCATGACCTTAGGCCCAGGTTGGAGGCGGACCGGCTCAAGGGGGAGTTCATCGCCGCGGTGAGCCATGAGCTCAGGACCCCTCTGGCGGTGATCATGGGGTTGGCGGAGCTCTTAAGGGAGGAGGAGCTTTCCGAAACCGCCCGGGAATCGGTGGACCTGATCTTGGAGAGCTCGTTCCGCCTCAAGACCATGGTGGATAACCTCCTGGACACCAGCCGCCTCGAGGCGGGGCGGTTTGAGGTTTCCAAAAGGCCGGTAAACCTCAAGCCCTTGTTGCTGGATTTGGCGCGGAGTTTTCAGGGGGTGGCCCGGCTATCGGGGGTGGCCTTTACGGTGGAAATCGAGGACCTGTCCCTTTTGGAGGCGGATCCCGACCGGATGGTCCAGGTGGTGGGGAACCTGCTCTCCAACGCCTTCAAGTTCACCCCTCCAGGAGGCCGGGTGCGTTTGGCGGCCAAGGAAAGGGGAGGAGGCCTGGTGGTGGAGGTGGAGGACACCGGTCCCGGCATCCCCAAGGATGAGCTTCCCAACCTATTCCAACGCTATGCCCGGGCCAAAAACGCCCAGACCCGGGGGGTGGCGGGGACTGGGCTTGGCCTTTTCATCTCCAAGCACATCGTGGAGGCCCACGGGGGACGGATTGAGGTGGAAAGCGAGGAGGGAAAGGGAAGCCTCTTTAGGGTTATCCTGCCCCTATATGGCCCGCATCCTGCTGGTTGAGGACGAGCCCTTGGTGGCACACCTGGTGCGCCGCATCCTGGAGCGGGCGGGGCACCAGGTGGAGTGGGCGGCTTCGGGCCGGGCTGCCGTGGCAAAGCTTTCCCAGGCTTATGACCTTTTGGTATGCGACCTGGTGATGCCGGAGGTTTCGGGCCTGGAGGTGATCCAAACGGTGCGGCGGCTTGGCCTTCCCACCCCCATCCTGGCCCTTTCCGCTAGCGTTTCCGAGAAAAGCCGGCGGGAGGCCCTCGAGGCGGGGGCGCAGGCTTTTTTGGGCAAGCCCTTTGAAGCCCAGGCCCTACTGGCGCAGGTGGAGAGGCTTTTGGCAGGTAAGCCTGGAGGGGAAGGCCAGGGCTAGCCTGTACCTTCGTGTATACTTATACAACGAAAAGGGGTGAGGCATGAAACGGAGGCAGTTCCTCAAGAAGGTGGGGGTGGGCCTGGCGGCTAGCCTCTCCTACAGGGCTTTTGCCCAGGCTACCCCTCAGGTGCGTTGGCGGCTTGTGTCCAGCTACCCCAAGAGCCTGGACACCCTCTATGGGGGTGCTGAGGATTTGGCCAAGCGAGTGGCGGAGCTCACCGGGGACCGCTTTCAGATTCGGGTTTACCAGGCGGGGGAGATCGTCCCCGGGGGCCAGGTGCTGGATGCGGTGCAGCAGGGCACCGTGGAGGCTGGGCACACCTACGGCCCCTTCTACGTGGGAAAGAACCCCACCTTGGCCTTTGATGGGGGCGTGCCCTTCGGCATGACCTACCGGCAGCACAACGCTTGGATGCGGTATGGGGGAGGCTTGGAGCTCCTGCGGGCGGTCTATGCCGACTTCGGGGTGGTCCAGTTCCCCGGGGGCAACACCGGGGCCCAGATGGGGGGATGGTTCCGCAAGGAGATCAAGACCCTGGCGGACCTCAAGGGCCTGCGCATGCGCATCCCGGGGCTGGGAGGCATGGTGATGGGAAGGCTCGGGGTGGTGCCCCAGACCCTGGCCGCCGGGGATATCTACCCGGCCCTGGAGCGGGGTACCATAGACGCCACCGAGTTCTCCGGCCCCTATGACGACGAGAAGCTGGGCTTTTACAAAGTGGCCCGGTACTACTACTACCCCTCCTTTTGGGAGCCCAGCGCCCAGCTTTCCTTCCTGGTGTCGCAGAGGGAGTGGCAGAAGCTTCCCAAGGAGTTCCAGGAGGCCTTCCAGGTGGCGGCGGTGGAGGTCAACCTCACCATGATGGCCAAGTACGACGCCCAGAATCCTCGGGCCCTGAACCGCCTCCTCAAGGCGGGGGTGCGCCTGCGCCGCTGGCCCTCGGAGATCATGCGGAAGGCCCTCGAGGAGGCCCAGGCCCTCTATGAGGAGCAGGCGGCCAAGGACGCCACCTACCGCAAGGTATATAGCGCCTACTGGGCTTTCAGGAACGAGGAGTACCGCTGGTTTGCCGTGGCGGAACTGGGGTATGAGAGCTTCGCCTTCCCCACGGTCTAGGACCGCGCCAACCTGACGGGCTGGGCTCTCTTGCGGTGGTAAAAGGAAGAGAAGCTAGTCCAGCTTCTCCAGCCGCACCGCGCTCACCTTGTACTCGGGGATGCGGCTTATGGGGTCCAGGGCGTTTAAGGTGAGGCGGTTGGCGGGGGCCTCGGCGAAGTGGAAGGGCGCATAGACCACCCCTTCGGGGGTGCGGTCCGTGACCCAGGCCCGGGCCCGGATCCGGCCCCGGCGGCCCACCACCTGGACGATCTCGCCGTCTTGGATGCCAAGCCTTTCCGCATCCTTGGGGTTTACCTCCACCTTGAGCTCCGGGTAGGCCTCCTTAAGCTGGCTATTGCGGCTTAGGGTGCCCCCGTGCCAGTGATACAGCACCCGGCCGGTGGAGAGGACAAGGGGGTACTCCGGTGAGGGGGTCTCCACCGGGGGAGTGAAGTCCACGGGGATGAAGCGGGCCTTTCCCGAGGGGGTGTTGAAGCGTTCTCGAAAAAGCACCGCCTCCCCCGGGTGGTCCTCCTGGGGGCAGGGCCAGCGGACGCCCTCGCCCTCCAGGCGCCGGTAGGTGATCCCGCCCATCATTTCGGGAACAGCTTGGCGGATTTCCTCCCAAATGGCCTCAGGACCAGGGTAGAGGGCCCAGGGACGGCCCAAGGCCTGGGCCAGGCGCTTCCCCAGCTCCTGGAGGATCCACCAGTCGGGCTTGGCCTCCCCGGGAGGTTCTAGGATTTTCCGTACCCGTTGCACCCGGCGGTCGGTGTTGGTAAAGGTGCCCTCCTTTTCCAGGAAGCTGGCCGCGGGTAGGACCACGTGGGCGAAGGGGGTGGTTTCGTTTTCCAGGATGTCCTGGATCACGAGAAAGGGAAGGGCCTCCAGCTTGGCCTTCAGGTGGTCCTGGTAGGGCTCGCTGGTCACGGGGTCCTCGCCGATCAGGTAGATGGCCTCCACCTGGGGGATGGCCTCAAAGACCTCGGTCATGCGCAGGCCGGGCTCGGGGTTCAACCCCACCCCCCAGAGGGCTTCAAAGCGTTTCCGGGCTGTTTCGTCCGACACCTTTAGGTACCCAGGGAAGACATCGGGCAAGCCCCCCATGTCCCCCGCCCCCTGCACGTTGTTCTGGCCCCTTAAGGGGTTTAAGCCCGCTCCCTCCTTGCCCACCTTCCCCGTGAGGAGGGCCAGGTTCACCAGGGCCTGGACGGTGGCGGTTCCCTTGGTGTGTTGGGTGAGGCCCATGGCCCAGTAGGCCCCGGCCCTTTCCGTGGTGGCGTAGAGCCTGGCGGCCAGAGCGATCTTCTCCCTTTCCACCCCCGTGATGCGCTCGGCCTCCTCCAGGGTGTAGGGCTCCAAGGAGGCTTGCCACTCTGCGAAACCCTCGGTGCGCTCCTCCACGTAGCTCTGGTCCCAGAGTCCTTCCCCCAGGATGAACCGGGCCATGGCGTTGAAGAGGAAAAGGTCCGTGCCTGGGCGGGGGCGGAGCCAAAGGGTAGCCGCCTCGGCCATGCCCGTGTACCGGGGGTCCACCACGAGGAGCTTGGCCCCTTGCCGGACCCTTTTTTTGATCATGGCCCCGATCACCGGGTGGGTTTCCGTGGTGTTGGAGCCCACCACCAGGAAGAGGTCGGTCTTCCCGATGTCCTCTAGGGGGTTGGTCATGCTGGCCCCGCCCAGGGAGCGGGAAAGGGCGGCGGTGGAGGAGGAGTGGCAAAGGCGGGAACAGTGGTCCACGTGGTTGGTGCCGAGAAGGGCCCGGGCTAGCTTCTGGGCCAGGTAGACCTCCTCGTTGGTGGTCTTGGCGGAGGGGAAGACGGCCATGGCCTCGGGCCCCCGCCTTTTCAGCACGGCGAGAAGCTTGTGGGCCGTGTAGTCCAGGGCTTCCTCCCAGCTAACCCGACGGAAGGGCTGGTGGCGGTCTTCCCGCACCATGGGGTAGAGGAGGCGCTTTTCCGAGAAGGGGAAGTCCAGCCCAAAGCGGCCCTTCACGCAGAGGGCCCCGTGGTTGGGAGGGATATCCGGGGCCAACACCTGGACGATGCGGCCCTCCCTTACCGTGGGTTCCACCTGGCAACCCACGCCGCAGTAGGGACAGGTGGTGCGCATCTCACACCTCCATGCTCAAGGGCCTGAGGGCCCCTGTGGGGCATACCTGCACGCAGTTGCCGCAGAAGACGCAGGGCGTTCCGGGAAGGGGCCGGTCCAGGGGGGTGGTGGGGTGGGCGAGGAGGCCCCGGTCCTCGAGGGTCAGGGCGTAGACCCCCATGATCCCATCCCCACAGGCGTCCACGCAACGGCGGCAGTTCACGCACTTGGCGTAGTCCCGTAGGAAAAAGGGGTTGTCCCGGATGGGCTCCCGTTCCCTTCGGGTCACGGGGAGGCTACCCCAGCGCTGGGGTTGGCCCTGGTGGGCCTCGAGGAGCTCCAGGAGGGCGGGTGCTTGGCTTAAGTCGGTGCTCAGGGCCAGCCACTCCAGGAGGGTCCGGCGGAGGGCCTTTAGGTCCTCCGTGTCGGTCCTCACCTCCATGCCCTCCTGGGCCTGGGTGGCGCAGGCAGGCAGGAGGCGGCCATTCACCTCCACCAGGCAGAGCCGGCACAACCCCTTGGTTTCCGTGTGGTGATGGTGGCAGAGGGTGGGAACCTCTACCAGATCCAGAAGAAGGGTGCCCTCCTTCGCCTCCACCTGGCGTCCGTTCACCTTAAGCCGCACCTTCCACCTCCAGTAGGCTTTGGTAGGCCCAGTAGGCGGATTGGCCCAAGCCACAGAGGCTTCCCTTTAAGGTCTGGGCTAGGTCTTGCACCAAAGCCTTGCTCCGTTCCCGCCGCCGCACCATCTCCACCTGCACCGCCGTGCCCAGGGGGCAGGGGAAGCATTTTCCGCACGACTCCTCCCGGAAAAACTCGACAAGCCCCAGGAGGACTTCCCACAGGTCCACCCCCTGGCCAAAGGCCACGATGGCCCCGGCCCCTAGGGGGAGCCTCTCCCTATAGCGCAAGGGGAAGGTAAGTTCACGGGTGAACACTCCAGCGGCCCCGCCTAGGAGCACGGCCCTCAGTTCTCCTGGCTCACCCCCGGCCATGCGCACCGCGTCTTCTAAGGGAGTGCCCAGGGGAAGCTCATAGAGCCCAGGCCTGGCCACGTCCCCGCTAATGGAGAAGAGCTTAGGCTCCTTTTGCCGCCAGGTGCCAGGGCCCTCCTTGAGGATTAGGGGCAGGTTGGCCAAGGTTTCCACGTTCTGCACCAGGGTGGGCCTTCCCCATAGGCCCTTCTCCACGGGGAATGGAGGCTTTAGGCGGGGCTCGGCCCTTTTCCCTTCCATGGATTCCAGGAGGGCGGTTTCCTCGCCGCAGATGTAGAGGCCCCCGCTCCTAAAGACCTCGGTGGGGACCGGGAGGCGACCGGCTTCCTTCAGTTCGGCGATGGCCTTTTCCAGGCCCTGTATGGCGGCCTCAAACTCGTCCCGCACGTAGAGGAAGACCCGGCTAGCTCCTGTGGCCAAGGCGGCCAGAAGGGCCCCCTCGAGGACCAAGTAGGGATGGTGCTCCAGGAGGAAACGGTCCTTGAAGTTCCCGGGTTCCGACTCGTCGGCGTTCACCACCAGGTACTTGGGGGGCGCTCCCTGGGCCACGGCCCGCATCTTGATGTGGGTGGGGAAGGCGGCCCCGCCCCGGCCCAGGAGCCCGGCCTCCTCCACCGCCTGGATCAGGCCAACCGGGGATAGCCTGCCCTCTAGGAGCCCTTTCAGTCCCTCAAGCCCTCCCCTCCTTCGGTATGCCTCCAGGTCTAGGATGGGTTCCGGGGGAAGAAGCCTTTCCCCACGGCCCAGGTGAAAGGGCAGGCGGAACTCCTGAAAGGGTACCCGATGGCCCTGATGTTCCACATACCGCTCCCTCCCCTCTATGCGCACGTGGATGGGGGAGAGGGCCTCGAGGCCCAGGGGCGGATGGGTTCCGTCGGCCCCTTCTAGAAGGCGGGCGAATCCCCGGGCCCGGGCCACGGGGTCGTCCACCAAAAGCCTTCCTTGGGGAAGCCCTCGGTAGCGGGGGTAGTAGCGCACCACCCCCCAGGCTTGGGCGAGGGGCACCCCGGCCAGGCGGGCGGCCTCGGCAACGCCTTCCTCGGTGAGGGGTAGGCGGGCGTCCAGGAGGGGGAGGAGGCTGGGCTTTTCCATACCCATAGCTTACCCGCCTTGGAGGGCTAGGGGGTCAAAGGATGCGGAGCTGGGGGAAACGGGCCAGGAGGGTGTTTTGGAAATGGTCCCTAAGGCCTTCGGGCACCAGAGCCACCACCGCCCCGCCGAACCCTGCCCCCGTAAGCTTGGCCCCGTAGGCCCCAGCCTCCAGGGCGGCCTCCACCAGGGTATCCAGCTCGGGAAGGCTCACCTCATAGTTTTGCGCCAAGGAACGATGGCTTTGCACCATGAGCTCGCCAAAGGCCTTGGCGTTCCCCTTGCGCAAGGCCTCTACCCCCTGGAGCACCCGTAGGTTTTCGGCCACGATGTGCCGGGCCCTCTTGTCCAAAGGAGGGGACAGGCTTTCCACCAGGCAAAGGTCGGCCACATCCCTAAGGCTTCTCACCCCAAGCCGTCTGGCGGCCTCTTCTGCCTCCTGTCGCCTTTGGTTATAGCTGGCCTCCGCCAGGCGCCGCTCAAGCCCCAGATCCAAAACCACCACCCTCACTCCCGGCGGCAAGGGGAGGTTCTCGTGGTCCAGGGTGCGGGTATCCAGGAAAAGCGCCTTGCCCACTTCCCCTAGGCTAGCCGCCATCTGGTCCATGATGCCGCAGCGCACCCCCACGTACTCCACCTCGGCCCGCTGGCCCAAAACGGCGATCTCCTTGTCAGAAAGGGGCAGCCGGTAAAGGGTGCGCAGGGCCCTGAGCGCCGCCACCTCGAGGGCCGCCGAGCTGGAAAGGCCGGCCCCCATGGGCACCTGGCTGCGGATGTAGAACCGGGCCCCGGGCACCTTGTACCCCGCCTCCCTCAAGGCCCAGACCACCCCCAGGAGATAGTCCAGAAAGTCCCCCTGAGCGGGGCTTCCCAGGGGCCGGGCCCTAAGCTCCTTTAGCTCCTCGCTATAAGCCTCCACCCGCCCCTCGGCCTTGGCCGCCTCCACCTGGGTGAAGTAGGAAAGAGGGGTGGGAAGGACGTAGCCCTCCTGGTAGTCGGTGTGTTCCCCCAAAAGGTTCACCCGGCCCGGGGCCTGGGCGCTGGCCTCGGGCAGGGTGCCGAAGACTTCCCTGAATCCCATGCCTCCATTATGGGCATAGGGCCTTCAGGTTGTGGTCCAGTAGCGCCAGATAGCTGGGTACCTTGCGGTCTAGGGTGTCGGTGTAGAGCACAGCGATCCGGGCCCCCAGGGCCTCGGCCAGGGCTTTAAGGGCCGTGCCTTGGAACTGGGGCTCAGCCAGGACCAGCTTTACCCCTTCTTGACGGGCCTCCTTGAGAAGCCTCAGGAAGCCTTGGCTTCCCACCTCCTGCGCCCCTGAAGCGGTGAGGCTTCCCACCACCTTGAGGCCGTAGCGGCGGGCAAAGTAGGTGAAGGCGTCGTGTTGGGTGACCACCTTGAGGCCCTTCAGGTTGCAGGCCTGGAAGGCCTTATCGCGCTTTTCCACCTCGGTTTTGAAGCGCTTTAGGTTGGCCTGGTAGAGGGCTTTCCCTTGGGGATCCAGCCGGGAGAGTTCCTGGGCGATGCGCTCGGCATAGCGCAAGGCGTAGGTGGGGTCCAGCCACAGGTGGGGGTTGCAGGGGCCATGGGCGTGCCCGTCCTCCTCGTGCCCCGCTTCTTCGTGGTCCTCCTGGCAGATGAGGCCGGGTTGGCCTTCCCCCAGCTTCACCACCCGGGCTCCTTTTGGGAGGAGGTTTTGCAGCTTGGGCAAAAAGGCCTCGAGGCCAAGCCCATTGGCGAAGAGAAGCCGGCTTTGGGCCAGGGCCTTGGCGGTGCCAGGGGTGGGCTCAAAGGTGTGGGGGTCGGCCCCTGGGGGAACCACGCTCACCACGCTTACCCGGTTTCCCCCCACCTGCCGCACCAGGTCCCCCAGGATGGGGGTGGTGGCCGCAATGGAGAGCTGGGCTAGGGCGGGGTTCAGGGGAAGGCCCAGGAGGAGGAGAAAGGCTAGCGCTCGCATGTAGGTAATGATAGTGCAATATCGCTACTCCCACAAGCCTCCCTATGCCCAGGCTAGACCTAGGTAAAGCGGGTTATACTCGGGAAACCATGGACTTCAAGACCCTGCACAAGAAGCACGTCCTTACCCCTTGGGTGGCCCAGGGCCCCCTGAACCCGCCCTTGGTGGTGCGGGGGGAAGGGGTTTGGCTTTACGACGAGGAGGGGCGGCGTTACCTGGACTTTTCCAGCGGCCTGGTGGCCCTGAACCTGGGCCATGGCCACCCCAGGCTGGTGCGGGCCATCGCCGAACAGGCGGCCACCTTGGCCTACGCGGCCCCAAGCCTCTTCCACGACAAAAGGGCCCTTCTCGCCAAGACCCTTTCCGACCTTTCCCCCTGGCCGGAAGGAGCCCGGGTGTTCTTCACCCCCTCAGGCACCGAGGCCAACGAGGACGCCTTGAAGTTCGTGCGCCACCTCACAGGCCGCTTCAAGGTGTTGGCCGCCTACCGCTCCTTCCACGGGGCCACCCATGCCTCGGCGAGCCTTACTGGGGAGAACCGCCGCTGGCCAGCGGAGCCGGGCACCGTTCCTGGGGTGGTTCACTTCTTCGCCCCCTATCCCTACCGGAGCCCCTTTTACACGGAAGACCCTAAGGAGGAGGTCGCCCGGGCCCTGGACCACCTGGAGAGGGTCCTCCTCCACGAGGACCCCAAGCGGGTGGCGGCCATCTTCCTGGAGCCGGTGGTGGGCTCCAATGGGGTCATCGTTTACCCTGAGGGATATTTAGAAGGGGTGCGGGCCCTGTGTGACCGGCATGGCATCCTGCTGGTCTTTGACGAGGTGATGACCGGCTTTGGCCGCGTGGGAGCCGCTTTTGCCGCCCAGCGCCTGGGCGTGGTTCCCGACCTCATCACCTTCGCCAAGGGGGTGACCTCCGCCTACGTGCCCCTGGGCGGGGTGCTTGTGCGGGAGAGCCTGGCCCGCTACTTTGACGAGAACCCCGTGCCCACGGGGCATACCTACTCGGGCCATCCCCTGGCGGTGGCGGTGGGGCTGGCCACCCTCCGGGCCTACCAGGAGGAGGGCATTTTCCCACGGGTGCAGGCCATGGAGGGCTTCTTTCGGGAAAGCCTAAAAGCCTTGCAGGATCGGCACCCCGTGGTGGGGGATGTGCGGGGGCTTGGGGCTTTTTACGCCTTGGAGCTGGTACGGGACCGGGGCAGCAAAGAACCCCTTTCCCCCTGGCACGCTCCTTTAGGCCCTGCCATGCAGGGCTTGCAGAAGGCCCTGTGGCAGGAGGGGGTTTACCTGCTGGTCAAGCACAACATCCTCATCGTGGCCCCACCCTTGACCATCCAGGAGGAGGAGTTCCTAGAGGGTATGGAGAGGCTCTCCCGGGCTCTTGTGCGGGTGGAGGTGGAGGTCTTGTAGCCTGGAGGGGTGCGGCGCCTGGAGGAGCTTTTCCCCTTTCTGGCCTCCCTGGAGGGGAGGCCTTACCCTTTTTACAAGGATCTAAAGGGCATTTGGCGGGGGGACGGTTTTGACCTCCGCTTCGTCCACGTGCAGGGCGATCCCTTTGCCTCCCCAAGCGTGGTGGAGGTGCGCTATCCGGCCACGTCTGCGGCGAGGCTTCGGGTCTTCGCCCACCCCCTGGGGCAGGTGGCGGTGGAGGACTTCCTGCTGCGGGCGCTCAAGGCCCGTTTCCGGAACCTGCCCCATGTTGGGGGTAGCGGCCACTCGGGTAGGGTTTTGGTGGAGGTGGAAAGCCCCAAGGTCTTAAGGCGGGCTGGGGCCTATCTTGGCCAGGAGGCGCTTTACCTCCGCTTCCGGGTGGGTTTGCCGGCCTCAGGCCGGAGGATTCTGGGCAAGGAGGCGGCGAGGCTGTTTAGGGCCTTGGCGGACCACCTTGGGGGCTTTCTTGAGGAGCTGGACGAGGGGGCGCTCCTTGCCCACGTCCACCAGGTGGAGGATTTCGCCTACATCCAGGAGCGCTTGCCCCAAAGGGGCCTGGTGGCCTTTGTGGGGGATGGGGCCATCCTCCCTCGGGAAAGCGGGGTGAGCCAAAGGCCCTTAAAGGGGGCGGTGCCCTTCCAAAGTCCGCCTTCCTTGCGGGTTTCCTTCCGGGTACCCCACAAGGGGGAGGTCTTGGGGATGGGCCTTCCCCAGGGCCTTACCCTCATCACCGGTGGTGGCTTCCACGGGAAGACCACCCTCCTCGAGGCCCTGGTCCACGGGGTCCATCCCCACATCCCTGGGGACGGGCGGGAGTGGGTGGTCACCGAGGCTCGGGCGCAACGGGTCCAGTCCGAGGATGGCCGGAGCGTGGTGGGCGTGGACCTTAGGCCCTTCGTGCATGACCTGCCCTTGGGCCAGGACACCTCCTTCTTCTCCACCGAGGATGCCTCGGGGTCCACCAGCCTGGCTGCGGCCATCCTGGAGGCCTTGGAACTGGGGGCCAAGGTGCTCCTCCTGGACGAGGACACCTCCGCCACCAACCTCCTGGTGCGGGATGCCCGCATGCAGGCCCTGGTGCGGCGGGAAACCCTGACCCCGCTTTTGGACCGCATAGGGGATTTCAAGGCCCTAGGGGTGAGCCTGGTCCTGGTGGTGGGTGGGGTGGGGGATTACCTGGACCTGGCGGATACCGTCTTGCTCCTGGAGGAGTACCGCCCCCGGGAGGTTACCCAGGAGGCCAAGGCCATCGCCCACGCCCATCCCACGGCGCGCCTTTTTGGCGAGCCCCGTTATCCCCTCGCCGTGGCTTCCCGGGCCCCCTTGCCCGAAAGCTTTGATCCCCGGCGAGGCCGGAAGGCCCGGGTGAAGGGCCGGGGCCTCAGGGAGTTGGTGTACGGGGAGGGGGTGGTGGACCTCTCCGCCCTGGACCTCTTTGAAAATGCCCAGGTGCGGGCCCTAGGGGCTTGGTTGCAAAGGCTTTGGCGCCGTGCCGACGGAAAAACGCCCTTAGGGGAGTTAGTGGCGGAGGTCTTTGGAGGGGTGACGGACCTCTTTTCCCTGGAGGAAGCCCCTGAGCTGGCGGAGGTGCGGCCCCTGGAAGTGGGGGCGGCGGTGAACCGGCTCAGGAGCCTGGAGGTAAAGCGGGTGGAGGGGTAAGCTTGGGATATGTGGCGATCCTTATGGGTAGACCTTAAGGGGAAGCGGGCGCGCACCACGGAGGTCCTTCCCGAGGACGTGGCCTTGGGGGGCCGGTACCGCACGGGGAAGGTGCTTCTTGATAGGGAGGTCTACCGTGTGGATCCCCTTTCCCCGGAGAACCCCCTGGTCTTCGCCATCGGCCCGTTAGCGGGCACGGGGTTTTCCAACGCCAACCGCACCAGCGTGGGCACCCGAAGCCCCCTGACCCTGGGCATCAAGGAGGCCAACGGGGGCGGCACCTTCGGCTACGCCCTGGGGCAGATGAAGCTTTCCCATCTGGTCCTCGAGGGGGCAAGCCCCGACTGGGTGGTCCTCCGCATCACCCGGGAGGGGCAGGTCTTCTGTGACCCGGCGGGGGAGCTCCTCGGCCTCGGGAACTTCCAGGCGGCGGCCAAGCTCTTTGCCGCCTACGGCAGGAGGATCGCCTTCGCCCTTCTGGGGCCCGTGGGGGAGTATCTGGGCCTCCTTTCCGGCATCGCCTTTTCCGATATCGACGGTAGGCCCTCCCGCCTGGCGGCTAGGGGCGGCGTGGGGGCGGTGATGGGGGCCAAGCGGGTGAAGGCCATCGTGGTGGAGGTGCCGGGGAAGGTGGAGGTCTGGGACAAGCCCAAGGTCACGGGGGCTATCCGCCGCTATGCGGAGCTTTTGCGCCAAGACCCCTTGGTGATGAAGTTCTACAACGCCATCGGCACCATGGGGATGGCGGACTTCCAGAATGCCTTCGGAGGACTTCCCGTGCGCAACTTTCGCCAGGGGCAGCTTGCCCCTCCGGAGGAGTTCCCCATGGGGGGCCAGTACATCGCCCCCCTCAACAAGGCCCGGGGCGGGAAGCACACCCACGCCTGCATGCCTGGGTGCGTGATCCAGTGCTCCAACGTCATCGTGGACGAGAACGGGGAGGAGGTGGTTTCCCCTTTGGAGTACGAAACCATCGGCCTCATGGGAACCAACTGCGGCCTCAACGACCCGGACCAGCTGGCCCGCCTGAACCGCTTGGCCAACGACCTGGGGGTGGACACCATAGAGACCGGGGCCACCTTGGCCCTCCTCATGGAAAAGGGGGAAGCGGATTGGGGGGATTATACCTTCATGGAGGCCAAGCTTAAGGCCCTCTACACCCCAAGCGAGGAGGCCCGTTTCCTGGCCCAAGGCACCGCCCGGGTGGGGGAGGCCTGGGGGCTAAGACGGGTTCCCGTTATCAAGCGCCAGGCCATCAGCGCCTACGATCCCAGGGTGGTGGAGGCCACGGGCATCACCATGATGGTCACCGCCCAGGGGGCTGACCACACCGCAGGCAATGCCCCGCGCCTGGAAACCCGGGCCATGCCGGTGGCGGAGATCCTGGAGGCCAGCTACCAGGCCCAGGTGAATGCCGCCGCCAACGACGCCTTGGGCCTTTGCGTCTTTGGAGGTAGCGTAACCAACAGGCAGGTGGAGTTCGTGGTGGAAAGCCTCAACGCCGCCTTGGGCACAAGCCTCAGCCCCAGCTTTTGGCGTGAGCTTGGGGAGGGGGTTTTGCGCCTGGAACACCGCTTCAACCACCTGGCGGGCTTCACCCACGAGCATGACCGCCTTCCCGCCTTTTTCTACGAGGAACCCTTGCCCCCCAAGGGCTACACCGCCCGTTTCCGCCCCGAGGACCTGGGGCCCCTATACGAGAAGCTTCACCAGGGGTCGTAGAGCCCGGGCCTTTTGGCGCTAAGGGGGAGGGCTTCTCCTTCCAGGAAGCGCCGGGCGTAAAGGTGGGAAAGCTCAGGGAAGGGTTCTTGGGCTACCTTTGCCAAGGCGTAGACGGCTAGGGCGTCGGCCAGGGTTCGCAAGGCCTCCTTGGCGTACCAAGGGCCTTCTTCCTTTAGCCTTGCCAGCGCCCTTTCCGCATACTTTTGGGCCTGGGGATGATCCCGGAGCATTTCCAAAAGAGGTTCATGGGCCCGTTTTTTGGCCGTGGCTTCCAGCATGTCAAGGGCCTGGATGTTGGCGGGTCCCTCCCAGATGGGGGTGATGAGGGCTTCCCGGTGCCAGCGGGCTACCCCGTACTCCTCCAAGAAGCCCAAGCCTCCAAAGAGCTCCATGGCGAGGGCGGTGATGGCGTTAGCGTGTTCGGCGGTGCGCCCCTTGGCCAGGTGGGAGAGGAGGCGGGCCAGGTGGTAGTCCTGGCTGTAGGGTGGCCGCTCCTCCCAGGCCCGGTCAAAGGCCTGAATGGCCAGGAAGGCCAAGGCGGTGCCCCCCACCTGCCTTAGGCGCATCTCCAGGAGGTCGTGTTGGATGAGGTCGTGGTCCAACAGCCTCTTTCCAAAGGCGGTGCGCCTTCTCACCCGGAAGAGGGCCTCGAGATGGGCCTTCTTGGCGATGCCCATGGCGGCGGCGGCGTTGGCCAGGCGGGCCACGGTGAGGGTTTCCAGGGTGTAGTAGATGCCCTCTTCCAGCCTCCCTATGGGGTAGGCCAGGCTTCCTTCCAGCTCCACCTCCCCCGAGGGCACTGCCCGGGTGGCCAGCTTCTCCTTAAACCGCCGCACGGTGAAGTTGAGGCGCCCCTCCACCTCACGGGGCAGGAGGAAGAGGCCAAGGCCCTTAGGGCCTTCGGGGGTTCCTTCCGGCCTGGCGGTGACGATGGCGTAGTCGGCCAGGCCGGCCCCGGAGGCGAAGTACTTGTCCCCTTGGTAAAGGCGGAAGGCTTCCCCCTCCCGTTTGGCCAGGGTGCGGTTGGCCCCGAGGTCGCTTCCGCCCTGGATCTCCGTCATCCAGGTGGCGCCGAAGGCTGGGCCGTAAAGGAGTTCCCGCTTCACCGTCTCCCATTCTGGGGCGTACTTGTGCAGGGCATAGGCCACCTGATGGGTGATGGTGAGGATGCAGTAAAGCCCGCCATCCGCCAGAAGATAGCCAAAAGCGTAGTGGAGGGGCCAACCCTTGCCCTCATAGGCGGGGCGGATCATGGGGCGAAGCTTCTCCAAAAGGGCCTTCTGCGCCGGGGAGAGGAGGGCCCGGTCGATGCGGTGGCCGTCCAAGTCGTGCATCTGGAGGCGGGGTGGGGCATCCTGGTCCACGTGGTGGGCCACCTCCAGCACCTCCTCCCCCACCAGCTTCCCGAAGGCGGAAAGTTCCCCCTCTGGAAGGCCAGGGGTCAAGGTGTCCAATATCGCTTTTAAATCCGGGTCAAGCTTATAGTGGTTCTCGCCCTGGCTGTAAAACCGCAGCTTCATGGATCCCTCCGGCCCCAGGCTAACCTTGTGAGGGTAGGGCGTCAAGGTGGGATAGGGTACATTCAAATAGTTTGAGATGAAATAGTATGACCCCATGGTATGGGAGGTGATGAGTCGGATCTGGCGGCTTCAGCGTGCCTTGCGGGAGGAGATGGAAGAGGGGTTGGAGGCCCTAGGGCTTTCCGGCCTCGAGGCCTGGCTTTTACGGGTGGTGGAGGGCGTGCCCTACCCCTCGGATGTGGCCCGGCACATGGGGCTTCCCCCACCCACCGTGAGCCACATGCTCCGGCGGTTAGAGGAGAGGGGTTTTGTGGAGCGCACCTTGGACAGCAAGGACCTGCGCCGCTTCGCCTTCCGCCTGACGGAAAAGGGGAAGGTGGCCCTCGAGGAGGCAGAAAGGCTTATGGAAGCGGCCCTAAGGCGCCGCTTGGCCCGGCTTAGCCCGGAGGAGTCCGCCCAGCTCCTGGGCCTGTTGAGCCGGTTGGAGGAATCGTGAACCCCACACCACAGGAAGTCCGCTTTACCATGATCGGCGTGCTGCTGGGGGTTTTCCTGGCAGCTTTGGACCAGACCATCGTCTCCACCGCCATGCCCCGCATCGTAAGCGAGCTTAAGGGGGCAGAGTACTACGCCTGGGTCACCACCAGTTACCTCCTCACCTCCACGGTTTCCGCCCCCATCTTTGGCCGGCTTACCGAGCTCTTTTCCCGCAAGGCCATCCTGATTTGGGCGGTACTCATTTTCCTCCTGGGTTCCGTGCTTTCCGGTCTTTCCCAGAACATGGCCCAGCTCATCCTCTTTAGGGGCCTCCAGGGGGTGGGAGGCGGGGCCCTTTTTGCCCTGGCCCTGACCACCATTGCCGTCCTTTTCCCCCCTAGGGAGCGGGGCAAGCTGGCGGGAGCTTTTGGGGCCCTCTTTGGCCTTTCCTCGGCCGTGGGACCCTGGCTGGGCGGGTTGCTCACCGACCACCTCTCCTGGCGCTTTGTCTTTTACATCAACGTGCCCGTGGGGGCCGTGGCCCTGGGGTTCATACTGCGGTACATGCCCCGGCTGAAACCTGGCCAGCGCGAACCTTTTGATTTCCTTGGGGCCTTTCTCCTTGTGGCTTGGACCGTGCCCTTGATGCTGGCCTTTTCCTGGGGTGGGAGCACCTATCCTTGGGGGAGTCCCGTCATCCTGGGGCTCTTTGCCGGAGCCCTTTTGGGCCTAGCCCTTTGGGTATGGGCCGAGCTTTGGCTTCCTTATCCGCTTTTTGACCTGAAGGTGTTTCGGGGGCGGGTGTTTAGCCTATCGGCGGTGGCCGCCTTCTTTTATGGGCCGGCCTTCCTGGGAGCCGTGGCCTTCTTGCCCCTTTACCTCCAGGTGGTCAAGGGGGTTTCCGCCAGCCAAAGTGGGGTTACGGTGTTGCCCCTGGTCCTGGGGGTCATGGTGGGCAGCCTGGGAGCCGGGCAGCTATTGGCCCGGTTTGGGCGGTACAAAGTTCTTTTAATAAGCAGCGCCGCCTTCCTGCTCTCCCTTTTCCTCCTCCTGCACTTTGTCCTGGCGGTGGCAACCCCCCTGCTCTTGGCGGTGGCCCTTTTCTTCCTCCTGGGCCTTGGCCTGGGGCCGGCGCAGAGCGTGCTGAACGTGGTGGCCCAAAGCGACCTGCCTAAGGAACGCATGGGAAGCGGCACCAGCATGGTGCAGTTCATGCGCCAGATTGGCTCCACCATGGGGATCGCCTTTTTGGGGACCCTTCTGGCGCAAAGCCTGAGCGCCAACCTGCAAAGCGCCTTCCCTGGGGGTGGTTCCCAACCCGCCATGGTCCGGACGGGGGAGGGGATGGCCCTGGACCTAGACCGGGAGTTTGCCCGCCTGGAGGACCTTTTGCTTAAGGCGCTCCGGGGGGACGAGACCGCTTACCGTACCTTGATGCAAGACCCCTTCCTGCCCCAGGAGTTCAAGGGGAACCTGGTGCCTGGGGGTCTGCCCGCGCAGTTTGCCCGGACGGAAAGGCTTTTGGAAAGGGCCTTAAGGGGGGACGAGGTGGCGCGGCAAACCCTTTTGGGGGAAGCCTCTTTGCCCTTGCCGGTGAAGGCCCTCCTCCTGCCAGGTGGGGTTGCCCAGGGCACCCTTTCCCTGTTGGAGAGGGCATGGGCCGGGGACGCTATGGCTAAGGAGGCTCTTTTGCGCCTCCCTTGGGGCCAGGGGCTAGAGGAGGCGCTGGCTAAAGGGCCTTCTCCGGCTCTTAAGGCCCAACTCCTTCCCCGGCTTAAGGCCTTGGAGGACAGGGTGGTGGCCGAGGCGGTGGCCTCCTTGAGGGGGATGGAGGAGCAAACCCTTGCCCAGGTTCCCCTCCAGGTGGTAGCCCGCCTCGAGGCGGTCCGGGAAGGGTTAAAGGAGGCCTTGAAGGAGGGCATCGTGGAGGCCCTTCGCCGCATCTTCCTCTTCAGTGCCCTTTTTATCGGTCTTTCCCTCCTAACCCTCGTGGCCTTGCCGGATAGGGAGCTTTCGGGAGGCTTGGGGCCTCGCCCTTCGCTAGAGTGAGGGGGTGGAGGGTTTCTACCTGGTCTTTGGGGAAGGGCTTTCCGAGGAGGCTAACCGCTTGGCCCAGGCCCTGGCCCAGGCTCTCCTTAAGGCTCCCCCGGAAGGGCTTTGGGAGGCCATCCCCGCCTACGGCACCCTTTACCTGGAGTACGATTCCCGGAGGCTTTCCCGCGCCCGGCTCCTCACGTTGCTTCGCCGCCTAGCTTCCTGGGAGGAAGGGGAAGGGAGGTGCGTGGAGATCCCCGTGCGTTACGACGGTGAGGACCTCCTCGAGGTGGCCAGGCGCACGGGGCTTTCCTTGGAAGAGGTCAAGCGCCGGCACCAGGCACCCCTGTACCGGGTCTACGCCCTGGGGTTTACCCCAGGGTTTCCCTTTTTGGCCCCGGTGGAGGAGGCCCTCCGATTGCCCCGGAGGCCCCATCCCCGGCCCCGGGTCCCCGCCCACAGCGTGGCCATGGCCGGGCCGCAGACGGGCATTTATCCCTTGCCTTCCCCCGGGGGATGGCACCTGTTGGGCACCGCCTTGGTGGCGGTCTACGACCCCCACCGGGAAGAGCCCTTTCTCCTGAGGCCGGGGGACCGGGTGCGCTTTAGGGAGGGGGTGGGGCCAACGCCGCCGGAACCTGCCCCCTTGGAGCTCCTTCCCGCAGAACCCAGGTTTCCCGCCTTCCGGGTGGAGGAACCGGGCCTCATGGACCTGGTGGTGGACCAGGGAAGGTTTCTGGCGGGGCATCTGGGCCTGGCCCGCTCGGGGCCTTTGGACCCCTATTCCGCCGCTTTGGCCAACCGGCTGGTGGGAAACCCTCCGGGAACACCCCTCCTGGAGATGGCCTACCGGGGCCCGGTGCTCACCGCCTTAGAGGACCTGGTGGTGGGGTTTGCGGGCTATGGGTTTGTGGCCCTTTTGGATGGGGAAGAAATCCCACCGGGGCAGAGCTTTCTTTGGCCAAGGGGGAAAACCCTTTCCTTCCGGCCCTGGGGGCGGGGGGTGAGGGTCTACCTGGCGGTGGCGGGGGGCCTCGAGGTCCACACCTTCTTTGGTTCTGCCTCCCCGGATCTTCGGGGAAGGGTGGGCCGGTCTTTAAGGGCTTTGGATGTCCTGGGGCTTAGGGAAAGGAGGGCGGTGCGGCCCGGCTTGGCTTTCCGGCAGAGGCCCTTGCCGGGGGTGTTTCGCCTCCGCCTTCTGCCAGGACCCCAGTTTACGGAGGAGGCCTTTAGGGTCCTCCTGTCGGCCCCCTTTCGCGTGGCCCGGGCGGACCGCATGGGCCTGGAGCTTCAGGGCCCGGAGGTCCCGGGCGGGGAGGGCCTTTCCGAGGCCACGCCCTTGGGGGGCATCCAGGTACCTCCCTCGGGCCGCCCCTTGGTGCTCTTGGCGGACAAGGGGAGCCTAGGGGGATATGCCAAGCGGGCGCAGGTGGTGGCAGAGGACCTTTGGCTTTTGGGTCAGGCGTGGCCGGGAGCGGAGCTGGTGTACACAAGCTGGTTTAATCGTGAAGAGAAACACAAGCCACCCACCCTCCCCTGGAAAGGGAAGACCCCTTAGCCCGCCTCCACCACCATGGCGATGCCCTGGCCCACCCCTATGCACATGGTGGCCAGGCCGAACTGGACCCCTCTCCGCCCCATCTCATGGACCAAGGTGGTGAGGATCCGGGCCCCCGAGGCCCCTAGGGGATGGCCCAGGGCGATGGCCCCGCCGTTGGGGTTCAGGCGGGGATCCTCCATATCCAGGCCCCACTCCCGCAACACGGCCAGGCTCTGGGCGGCAAAGGCCTCGTTCAGCTCAATAAGGCCGATGTCCTTCAGGGTAAGCCCTGCCCGTTCTAAGGCCTTCTTGGTGGCGGGCACCGGCCCGATACCCATGATCCTGGGAGGAACCCCGGCCACGGCGATGCTCCGCACCCGGGCCAGGGGCTCGAGGCCGTGGGCCTTGGCGTAGGCATCGGAAACCAGAAGCACCGCCGCCGCCCCGTCGTTTAGGGGGCTGGAGTTCCCTGCGGTTACCGTACCCCCTTGGCGGAAAACGGGCTTAAGCTGGGCCAGCTTCTCCAGGGAGGTGTCCCGCCTGGGGCCCTCGTCCACCTCCACCAGAGCCTCCTCCTTGCCCCGCTTTACCGGAACGGGGACCACCTCCCGGGCAAACCTTCCTTCGTCCCAGGCCCGGATGGCCTTCTGGTGGGAAAGAAGGGCGAAGCGGTCCTGCTCCTCCCGGGGAATCTGGTACATCTCCGCCAGGTTCTCGGCGGTTTCCCCCATGCTCTCCGTGCCATAGAGGGCCTGCATCCTGGGATTTACCAGGCGCCAGCCCAAGGTGGTGTCGTACATGACCATGTTGCCCGTGGGGAAAGGCCTTTCCGCCTTAGGCACCACGAAGGGAGCCCGGGACATGGACTCCACCCCAGCGCCCACGTACACCTGGCCCTCCCCGGCCCAGATGGCCCGGGCGGCCTGGGCCACCGCCTCCAGGCCCGAGCCGCAAAGGCGGTTGACGGTACAGCCTGCCACCTCCACGGGAAAGCCTGCCAGGAGAAGGGCCATGCGGGCCACGTTGCGGTTGTCCTCCCCGGCCTGGTTGGCGCAGCCGGCGTAAACGTCCTCCACGGCCTCCTTGGGTACCCCGCTTCGTTCCATGAGGGCGGAAAGGACATGGGCCAGGAGGTCATCGGGGCGCACCGTGGCCAGGGCGCCCCCGTGCTTGCCGATGGGGGTTCTCAAGGCTTCTACGATCCAGGCTTCAGGCATGGGGCCTCCTTACCGACCGTTCGGTAATAGCTTAGGGGAAGCGGGCGGTGGGGTCAATACGCTTGGCGAGAGATAGTTCACGGGCACGTAAAGTCGTGAAATCAAGCACAAACCTACTTCCCCCCGTACACCGCCCCAAGCTCCTCCCACAGATCCTCCACACCCTCCACAGGCAGGCGGCAGCTCCCCTCACGGCACAGGTAGGCCCTTCCGGGTTCCCGCCCCATCAGGCTGGGAAGGGCCTCAGGTGGGCCGCTCACCAGCTGGGTAAGGGGCAGGTAAAGCCCCCGCACCACCCCCAAAAGGGGCGAGGGGATGGGAAGGGCCAGCTCCGTGCCCTCCAAAAGCAGGCGGTGCACGAGGAGAAAGCCGGGAAGGGCCTGGGGGTAGCGTTCCAACCAGAGGGCCACCTCTTCCAAAAGGGCCTGGGCCCGCTCCCGGTAGTCCCCGCCAAAGGCGGCGTGCAGCCGCCAAAGGGCCTCGGCCAGGGCGCTTGCCCCGGAGGGGAGGGTGGTTTCCTCCACGTCCCGGGTGGGGAGGGGAAGGAGGGTTTGGGCCTTAAGGCCCCCTTCCCGAAAGTGGGTCCAAGCGGCCTCCGCCAAGTACCTTGCCCGTTCCAGGTAGGGCCACTCCCCGGTGGCGGTATAGATCTCCAACAGGGCCAGGGCGGCAAAGCTCTGGTCCTGGAGGAAGGCCTCCTCCCCCAGGCTTCCCGCCCGCCACACGTGCCGCAAAAGACCTTCCCGGTGCATGCCCGTAAGGAGAAAGTGGGCCCCCCTCCGCGCCGCCATCAGGTAACGGTCATCCCCCAAAAGCCTTCCCCCTTCCGCCAGGGCCCGCACCGCCAAGCTGGACCAGTCGGCCAGGACCTTATCGTCCAAGCCTGGGGGCATGCGGCGTCGCCTTAGGGCCAAAAGCCGGGCCAAAACCCCCTCCCGCCAAGCGGCAAAGCCCTCCCCCAGCAGGCCCTTTACCTCCTCCTCGCCCCAGGCGGTGAGGACGTACCTAGGGGAACCGTCCTTACCCGTGATGGGAAAGGCGCTTTCCAAGGCAAAGTACCGCTGGGCCAAGGGGTAATCCTCGCCCAAGGCCCCTTCCAGCTCCTCTAGGCTCCAGGTGTAGTAACGCCCTTCCTCTCCCTCGCTTTCCGCATCCAGGGCCGTATAGAACCCCCCAGCCCGGTCCTGCATGGACAGGATCCAGTCCAGGGTCTCCCGGGCTACCCGCAAGAAGAGGGGCTCGTCAAAAACCCGGTAGGCCCCCAGGTAAACCCGGGCCAGAAGGGCGTTATCGTAGAGCATCTTCTCAAAGTGCGGTAGGTGCCAGCGCCGGTCCACGGCGTAGCGATGAAATCCGCCGCCCACCTGGTCGTACACCCCACCCAAAGCCATGCCCTCGAGGGTTTTGCGCACCATGCGCCTTGCCCCCTCCTCCCCCCGCCAGGCCAGGGGTAAAAGGTAGAGGAGGAGGGCTCCTTGGGGGAACTTGGGTGCCGGCAAAAACCCGCCCCATTCAGGGTCAAAGGAGGACCCTAGGGCCTGGAGGGCCTTGGCCTCCGCCTCCTTGGGCACCGGCCCAGGAGGGGGGTTAAGGCTTCGCCATAGGGCTTGCGCAAGGCGCTCGGCTTCCCCTTCCACCTCCACCCGCCTTGCCCGCCAGGCTTCGGCCACCGCCAGGAGGACCCGCTTGAAGCCGGGCAGGCCCCCCCGGTCCTCCTTGGGGAAGTAAGTGCCCCCGAAAAAGGGTTTGCCCTCCGGGGTGAGGAAGAGGCTCATGGGCCAGCCTCCTTGGCCGGTGAGGCTCACCAGGGCCCGCATGTAGGTGGTATCCACGTCGGGCCGTTCCTCCCGGTCCACCTTCACAGGTACAAAGTGCCGGTTCAGGATCTCCGCCACCTGGGGATCCTGGAAGGACTCCCGGTGCATCACATGGCACCAGTGGCAGGCACTATAGCCCACGGAGAGGAAAAGGGGCTTCCCCTCTCTTCGCGCTACGGCGAAGGCCTCTTCCCCAAAGGGGTACCAGTCCACAGGGTCCTCGGCGTGCTGGAGGAGGTAGGGGCTTTGGGAGCCTAGCAGGCGGTTAGCCATGCCTTAAGCCTAGGCCCCAGGGCCTGCCCCCAGGAAGCAGCCATCTCACAAACGCCGCCGGGGGCCTGAAGGCTTAACATAAGGGCATGCTCCGGGTATTGGGGGGCCTCGATCTGGAAGGGCATGCCTTCCACCGCCCCAAGCCCCTCCTCCTCCTGGCCTATTTGGCCCTCCAAGGTCCCAAGTCCCGCCGGCACTTGGCCGAGCTCTTTTGGCCCGAGGCCCAAGACGCCCTGAATAGCCTCTCGGTAGCCCTCAGCCAACTTAAGCCCCTGGGGGTGGTGGAGGGAGGGGAGGTCCTTAGGGCTAAGGTTTCCACCGACCTGGAGGCCCTCCGCCATGCCCTAAGGGAAGGGGATCTGGCGCAAGCCAAAGGGCTTTATAGGGGCACCTTTCTTGAAGGGGTAGAGCTTCCCTTGGGGGAAGAGTTGGAGGAATGGGTCTGGTCCACCCGGGAAAGCGTGGCCTTAGAGGTTTACCGGGGTTTCGCCACCCAGGCCCGGGCCTTTTACCTGTTGGGGCTTGCGGAGCGGGGCAGAGCCCTCCTGGAGGAAGCTTACGCCCTGCCTGGGGTCCGCTGGGCCTTGGAAGGCCAGGAAGAAACCTTCCACCCGCCACCACCCCTTTCCAAGGAGGCCCGCAGGGCCTTTTTTGGCTTCCTGTTCCGTCCCCGGGAAGCGGTAGAGGCCTTGGGGATACCGGTAACCCTCCTCGAGCTCCTTCAAGAAAAGGGTTTGGTCCGGGAAGGAGGCAAAGCCCTCACCCTGCAGGGCCTACCCCGGGGCGACCGGCTGGACCCTAACGCCTCCCAAACCCTTCCCCTCGAGGCCCAGGAGGCCGCCCTCCTCCTGGCCCGCCGCCTGCCCCTAGAGGAGGCCCTTCCCCTCTACCTCCTGGCCCGGCCCCTTTGGGGGGAGGAGGATCACCGGCGGGCGGGCAAGGGGCTTCTCAAGGAGGTGCGCAGGCTCCTTTCGCAAAACCCCCACCTGGGTTTGGAACTCCTGGCCATCCTTAGCGGAGGGCCCGAGGTACTCCTCCTCCGGTCCAGGATCCTGGAGCGGCTTGGGCGCTACCGGGAGGCCCTCGAGGCCCTGGAGGCCACAGGTACCGCCCTGGAAGGTTTGGAGGCCGAGGTGGCGGCGGTGCGGGGAAACGTCCTCTTTCGGCTTGGACAGGTGGAGGAGGCCCTGAAGGAGGCCACGCTAGCCCGCCAAGGGGGTCCCTGGGCCCAGGGTGAGGCCCTGAACCTAGAGGGCCTTTGGGCCTTCACCCGGGGGGAGTTCGCCCAGGCCGCAGAGCTTTTTGCCCGGGCAGCGGTGCGCTTCCTGGCGGCAGGGGAAACAGCTCGCCAGGTGGACGCCTTAAACAACCGGGCCATCGCCCTCTTTGAGCTGGGTCGCCCGCAAGCGGAGGGGGTCTTCGGCGAAGCCCTGGAGGCGGCTGGGGATATCCCCCTCCTCCGGGCCCGGGTGCTCCTGAACCTGGGGGTGGTGCGGGAGCGGCAGGGCCGCATCGAGGAGGCGGAGGCCCTTTACCAGGAGGCCCTGCGTCTAGCGGAGGAGGCGGGCGTGCTGGAGGCCATGGGTCGGGCTTGGAACAACCTGGGGGCCCTTTACCACCGCCAGGGAAGGAGGGAGGAGGCGGAAAGCGCCTACCTGCGGGCCCTACGCCTGGCCAAGGAGGGCCGGGACTGGGTCCTCACGGCGGCCCTTCTCGCCAACCTGGCCGAACTTCGGGAAGACCCCGCCACCTTAGAGGAGGCCATCGCCCTATTGGAGGAAGCCCACTACACGGTCCTGGCGGAAAGGTATAGGAAGCGCCTCGAGGCGTTCACCCAGCGTTAAGGCCCTGTTAGGCCCCCCCGGCCTATAAGGGGGGTGGCGGTTGGGATGGACACCCCCGCCAAGGAGGTGAAGGAGATGCTGAAGAAGGTGCTTTTGGCAAGCCTTTTGGCCCTCGTTTTCCTGACACCTGCATTGGCCTCGGGGGAGGAGACGGAGGTTTCCTTGGACCGGTACGTGGGGGGCTACTTCCTCTACCGGTACACGGGCGGCTACTTCCTCTACTAAATACTAACCTCCTGGGGGCCCTCCCCCGGGGGTTTCCGTTCAGGCTCCGTTAATCCCCCTTGGGGTACCCTCCCCCGTGGAGGTGGAGAAAGATGGAGGGCCACGGAGGGCAGGGGAAACGGGAAAGAGAAGGCGCTACGGGTTCGGGGCCGTACCCAGGGAGGCTCCTCAAGGTATGCCGCTAAGCCTGTGGGACCTCGAGGGGTTTAACCTCTTCCTAAGTGAGGTGGAAGATGAGGAGAACCTGGTTTTTGTTGCCCTTGCTCTTGCTGGCATGTACCCCCCAGACGCCGAGCCTTACCCTTTCGCCCAGCCGGGCCCTGGTGGGGGAGGAGGTGGAGGCGAGGCTAGGGGGGATGAGGGGCCTGGGGGCCCGGGTTTGGGTGGGGGAGGTGGAGGCCCAGGTAACCTTGGCTGAGGCGGATCGGGTGCGTTTCCTGGTTCCCCAGGTGCCCGGCGGCCCCAAGCCCGTGCGGGTGCTGGCTGGGGGCCGGGAGGCCCGGGGGGAGCTTGGAGTGCTTGCAAAGGTGGACCCAAGCCGGGTCCTCCTCCGGCTACCCCTGGACCAGCCGTCCCCAAGGCTTCCTGAGGGCTTCACCCTCCTCCGGAAGGACGAGCTTGCCGGGTGTGGCTTTGCCCTAGCGGAGCTGGGCTATGGCGGCAAGGAGCTGGGGAAGGCCCTGGAGGAGCTGGAAGCCTTAGACCCCAGCTATAAGGCGGACCCGGAAAGCCTCTGGAGCTTTGGAGGCATCTCGGGCGGTGAAGCGGTGGGTGCCCACTGGGCGCACCGCAGGGGCCATAAGGGCCAAGGGGTCAAGGTGGCCGTGCTGGACACGGGGGTGGACCCTGTGATCCCCCAGCTTCCGGGTTACGACTTCGTGGAGGAGGACAACGTTCCCCAGGATGCCTTCCCCGGGGGGCACGGCACGGGAGCCGCCGGCCTGGTCAAGGAGGTGGCCCCCGATGCCCAAATCCTTCCGGTGCGGGTGTGCGACGAGAACGGGGTCTGCCGGGCCAGCCGGGTGGTGCGGGGGGTATGCTGGGTGGTGGCAAACCGCCAGGGGCCCACGGTGATCAACCTGAGCCTGGGTGGGGATACCCCAGTGGAGGCCCTCAAGCTGGCCCTGCAGGCGGCCTTGAGCCAGGGGATCCCGGTGGCCGCCGCCGCCGGCAACCAGGGGAACCAGGGAAGCCCCGCCCACTACCCGGCCGCCTTTGACCTGCCGGGGCTGGTGGCGGTGGGGGCCTTGGAGGCGATCCCTGACGCCCCCGGCTGGCAACCTGCTCCCTACAGCACCCAGGGGCCCTACGTGGACCTGGCTGCCCCCGGCACCGACCTGAACTGCACCCTCCCCGGGGGTGGCACGGAAAGCTGCAGCGGCACCTCCTTCGCCACCCCCTTGGTGGCGGGGGCCATGGCCCTTTGGCTCGAGGCGCAGCCGGGCCTCACTCCAGCTCAGCTGCAGCAGAACCTTCTGCAGTACGCCAAACTCCTGCCCTACTCGTCCCAGGCGGTGGGGGCCGGGATGCTGGACCTGAGCCAAGCCCCTTGAAAAGCCCATGGGAACACCCCGGGCAACCGCCCGGGGTTTTGTTATCCCCCCGTTCAGGGTGCGTTAAGACCCTTTGGGCTAACCTACTTCACGGAATCCCCCAAAAGGAGATTCCAGAAAGGAGACTTCATGAAGAGGATTGGCCTTATCGGGCTAGGTATGTTGGGCCTTCTGGGCTTTGCGGGATGCGGGGGCACCCTCCGGACCGCAGGTCCCTGGGAGGAAGTGATTGCCAGTGAGGACCAGGTCTTCGCCCAGGCCTCATCTTTGGCAGATGGGTTTGAAGGTTGGCTAGAGACCCAATCCCTGGCCTTGCAAAGCACCTCATCCAGAATTCTCACCGTGGTAAAGGATAACGACGGCATCACCATCTTGACCCTGCCCAAGGACTTTCGGCCCCCTCGGTCCCTCGAGGACCTCTCCCAAACCCCCTTTGCGCTCGTCATCAGGTGCACGTCCACGCCCCCTATTCGCTGCGTTGGTGGAAGGGGTAACCTAGAGGGCCAGACCGGGAGCTACCGGGTACGCTGGACGGGCAAAGGAACAGAGGGAAGGCCGCTAGAGGAGGTGGTTCCTGCACAAGTGGAGCTGGGGCCTCAGGGTTCCGACCCCACAGCCAAGCCGGTGATCAGCTACAACAAGATTGGGCTACCAGGGCCCTGGGCGGATTCTCTGATCCAGTGGCCATTCCTCGTCCACATCGTCGCTCCTTTGCCCTCGTGGGACTGGACAGGCTTTACTACTCCTCGAGACCCCATGTTACCTTTCCTGGAGGCGCTACAGAGAGCTTGTTGTGGCCTGCCCACAGAATACCCAAAAAGCTGGCCTCCTGCCGTGCTCCTGCGGGATGACATCGCCTTGGCCTTTGTTCCCTTTGAAAATCCAAGGATACTTCAGGCCACCTCCCCTGAGGATTTGTTGGGAGAGCCCCTGGGCCTCCTGTATTTGCGCAGAGCCACTAGCGGCAAGCTCACCAAGGCGGATGCCGCAAGGCTATTGAGCGTACGCTTGGTTCGCGAAGAGCCTGACTGGGTTCTATTGGCTACCGACATTACGAATCCAAGTCAGAGCCTGCGTTTCTGGATAGGTCAGGTGGACTGGTGTGATGGTTGCTTTGGTCAAGATCCTCCTCCCCGGTACCTGGGCATTGAGGATCGCCTGAACGCTTCCCCCCTCCTGCACCTCCAGGTAGGCCCTCTAATGCTGCGGGGGATTGAGAAAAAGGACATCCACTAGGAGGAAGTCATGTTTCGGAAGATAGCTTCTGTTTTGGTTTTGATCCCGATTCTTTCAGCATGCACGGGACCACAGATGGCCTGCAATTCGCCGGTTTGTCCCATCGCTCATTGGCCCATGGACGTGTAATTGGCCACTACATTTGAGACACCTTGGGGAACCGACCCCTCCCGTATCTTAGCCAGG
>NZ_KZ851837.1:0-279 GCF_003336745.1 Thermus caldifontis
CCCCAGATACGGGCCGAGCTGCCGGAGTACAAGGGCATCCATTCCCAGGTCCTCCAGAACGTCATTGAACGGGTAGACAAGGCCTTCCAGGGCTTCTTCCGTAGGGTCAAGGCAAAAGGAGGAAAGGCGGGCTACCCCCGCTTCAAGGGGGAAAGGCGCTACGACTCCTTCACCTTCCCCCAAGCTGAGAAGACGGGGGTTAAGCTCCAGAAGGACGGAAAACGGGTAGTTATCCACGGGATAGGCTCGGTAAAGGTCAAACTGCACCGACCCCTTGAG